>JAILFU010000107.1 GCA_024697405.1 Prevotella sp. | reverse complement strand
ACATACGATTCTAACCACAACGAGGCTTAATTTTCAGTCCATTCCCTTAAAACCTTAAAAACCGTTTTAGAATGGCAAAAATTAAGATACAGAAAAAAGACATCTGGATTGACATGACGCCTATGTCAGACGTGATGACGCTGCTTCTGTGCTTCTTTATGTTGACATCAACATTCCTGACGCCCGAACCAGTATCCGTCACTGCGCCTAACTCCGTGTCAGAGCTCAAGATACCAGAGCAGGATGTGCTCAACATTCTGGTGACACCAGAGGGACGCGTCTTCTGTGGTACTGAGAACAAGAACAACATGCAGGCGATGCTTGAGACGATGACCGACAAGTTCGGCCTCCAGCTCAACGCCACCCAGATCAAGCACTTCCGCGAGGATGCCATGGTTGGTGCCGGCATGTCACAGCTCGCCAACTACCTCAGCCTTGAGCCTGAGAAGATGGGTGAGGCAATCCAGAAGCTCGGCCTGCCGCTCGATAGCATCGAGAACAAAGACGGCTCCAAGGGCAAGAGCGAATTCCAGGAGTGGGTGACAGCCGCCCGCGATGCTAACCCTGACATCAAACTCGCCATCAAGTGCGACTCTAAGACTCCTTACGGAACCATCAAGAAGTTGATGTCAGAACTTCAGGACATGAGCGAGAACCGTTTCCAACTCATTACGAACCTCGATGTCAAACGTTTAAACAACTAGTAGTATTATGGCAAAAAAGAATCTATCCAAGCAGAAAAAGATGGATACCCGCGTGAACTTCACGCCGATGGTAGACATGATGATGCTTCTGATCACGTTCTTCATGCTCTGTACTACGCTGGCCAAGCCGCAGGCTATGCAGCTGACCATGCCGTCGAACGATGACACGAAGAATCTGAATGAAGAAGACAAGCAGGTGACGAAGGCCTCCCACACCATCACCCTCTATCTGGGTTCCAACGACAAGGTGTGGTACATTGCCGGACTCCCCAACTATGAGGATCCCTCCTGTGTGAAGGAAACCACCTATGGTAAGGAAGGTATCGAGAAGGTACTCAACGAGCATACGACTGAAGAAGGCGTGAACCCGATTGCCAAGATCAAGCTGGCCAAGAAGGAGCTCGACGCCAAGCGCACAGCCCACAACTCAAAGATGACCGACGAGCAGTATCAGGAAGAACTCAAGAAGCTGAAGAAGGGTGAACTCCCCAACGGCGAGAAAGTGCCTACGATGACCGTCATCATCCGCCCGCTCGACACAGCCACCTACGAGAACATGGTAGCAGCTCTCGACGAGATGCTCATTAGCAATATTGATAAGTACGTCATTGACAATGTCGACAAGATGAGCCAGGAAGACAAGGACCTCATCGCGAAGGCAGGCGTCAAGTGATTAACCCCTAAAAAGTAGAAGAAGAACTATGGCAAAAATAGATCTTATAGACAACAGCTGGTGTAACCTCGTATTCGAAGGTAAGAACCAGGCTTACGGAGCTTATCAATTGCGACAGGATACCGGTAAACGTAACCTCAAGGCCCTGATTACGATGTTCGTTGCCTTTGCAATCATCGCAGCCATCGTCATCGCCAAGGTTTCTATCGAGAACTACATTGCTTCGCAGAACGCAGCCATCGAGGCCGACGTCGAGCTGCAGAGCCTTGCAGAGAAGAAGGAAGCCAAGGTGGAGCGCGAGGAAGAGCCTGAGGTGGAGAAGATTGAGATTGAGCGTGTCAAGAGCTCTGTGGCCTTCACCGTTCCTGAAATCAAGAAGGACGAGGAAGTGAAAGAAGAGCAGGAGATCAAGTCTCAGGACGAACTTCAGGAGACCAATACCGCTATCGGTGCTTTCAATGTAGAAGGTAATGACGAGACTGCCGGTGAGGTGCTCAAGGCTAAGGAAGTGATTGCCGAGCCCGAGCCCCCGAAGGTGGAAGAGTCGAAGGTGTTCGACGTCGTAGAGGAAATGCCTCAGTTCCCTGGTGGCCCCTCTGCCCTGTTCGAGTATCTCTCTAAGAACATCAAGTATCCGGTTGTGGCCGAGGAGAACGGCGTCCAGGGTCGTGTTATCGTGACCTTCGTCGTAGAGCGCGACGGTTCTATCACCGATGTGAAAGTCGTCAAGTCTGTCGACCCCTCACTCGACAAGGAAGCTGCCCGCGTGGTTAAGTCCATGCCTCACTGGATTCCCGGTAAGCAGAATGGTTCTGCAGTTCGTGTGAAGTACACCGTTCCTGTAACCTTTAAGCTTCAGTAATTTGTAGAAATGAACTTATTCAACAAAACAGTTGGATTAACACTCTTATTAGGCTTGTTCCTCGCTTGTGGGAACAAGCCTAATCCTGAAAAAGAGGCAGCCTATCAGAAGGCAGCCGCCGTGTTCGCCGCCGACGAGAGTTTCTACCCCATCCTCGACGAGGAACTCTATTATTTCACCACCCAGACGCTCGACTCCATCACCCCGCTCTATATCAACGAGCAGGATGCCGTGAAGATGCTCATGACTCAGAAGACATGGTTAGCATTCACCACCCGCAACTTCACCGCCAAGGAGCGCCAGAACCTCATCGACCGCAAGTTCCTGCCGCGGGCCGTACCCATCGCCTACGACGGACTGTCGATCATCGTCAACAATTCCAATCCCGACTCGTGCATCACCATCAAGGACTTTGCACGCATCCTCAACGGCGAGGTTGAGAAATGGAGCGACATCTATCCCGGCAACAAACTGGGACTCATCGATGTCTGCTTCGACAATCCGCTGTCGAGCACCGTCCGCTGGTGTGTCGACTCCATCCTCGGAGGCCGGCAGTTCAGCGCCAAGAACATCGGAGCCGTCAAGACCAGCGCAGCCGTCATCGACTATGTCGAGAAGCACCCCAACTCCTTAGGCATCATCGGCAGCAACTGGCTCAACGACAAACGCGACACCACCAATGTCACCTTCAAGAAGAATATAACAGTCATGGGCGTCTCCAAGATGGACTCTGCAAAGAAGTACAACAGCTGGAAGCCCTATCAGTACTATCTCTATAACGGCAATTATCCGCTGCGCCGCACCATCTACGCCCTGCTCAACGATACGCGCAACGGCATACCCTCCGGATTCACACACTTCATCCAGCTGCCCAAGGGCCAGAAGATCATCCTGCGCTCAGGACTCCTCCCCCAGACGGCCAATATGAACGTACGCGACGTCATTGTCAACAGAGAATAATTTAAACCTACCGGCGTTTCCAACGTCATAAAAGAGAGTGAGAGAGCATTAACAAGTATAACAATTTAAAAACAAGTGCATTATGAAAACAATCAAATATTTAGTAATGGGTGTACTGCTGGCAGGTTTCAGCATCACCGCAAACGCACAGGAAGAGGAGCTGCAGGCAGCCCTCCAGGGAATTAAGTCAAAGGCACCCGATGTTGCCGAGTTAGCAAAGAAAGCTTATAAGAAGAACAAGAAGAATCCCGAGGCACTGATGAAGATTGCCCGCGCCTTCTATGAGCAGAAAGACACGGCCGGCGCCATCGAGTTCGCCAACTATGCCAACGAGGGCCTCAAGCCCAAGTACTCTTACGCCCCCGCCTTCATGCTGCTGGGCGACATCGAGGCATCCTACGGCACCGACGGCGGTAAGGCCGCCAGCTACTACAACCAGGCCATCACTTTCGATCCCAAGAACCCCGAGGGCTATAAGAAATGGGCCATGGTTTACCGTAAGATCAGCCCCAGCCAGGCAGCCAAGAAACTGCAGGACATGAAGGTACAGTGCCCCAACGAAGACGTAGAGGCCATCACCGCCCACATCTATATGCTCTCCGGCGATGAGAAGCAGGCCTACGAATACTACAAGAAAGCCGACATCAGCAAGCTCGACAAGGCTGGTGTGAACGAGTTCGCCCGCTGCAGCTACTTCACCGGCCACTTCGACGATGCCCTCCGTGCCTCTGAGGCAGGTATCAAGCTCGAGCCGCGCAACCCGACATTCAACCGCCTGGCCATGTTCTCCAACTACGAGCTGAAGAACTACGATGCCGCCAAGGGATACATCCACAAGTATTTCAACGAGACCGACAGCGCCAAGTTCTCTGAGTACGACCACTTCTACACAGCCCTCATCTACGATGCACTGGGCGACAAGCAGAACATGTACGATCAGTACGACAAGGCCCTCGAGCTGGTCAACGACTCGTCCATGATCAAGCGTCACGCCATCCTCAAGAGCGTCTCCGACAGCTATCTGAAGGAGCAGAACTTCGACAGCGCCGTGAAGTACTATCAGGACTATCTCGCCTGCAAGCCCGACGTCAACTCCGACGACATGGAAGGACTGGCAAAGATCTATTCCAAGAAGGCTGATGCAGTAGAAGACGAGGCCCAGAAGGCTGAGAGCGTCAGGAAGTCTATCGAGGCTTACCGCGCCATGGGCGAGAAGTTCCCCATCCAGAACATCTATGTAGCCTACCAGTGCGCCACGATGAACAACAAGCTCGACAAGACCGGTGAGAAGAGTCTGGCCAAGCCCGACTACCAGAAGGTGGTAGAACTGCTGGAGAGCAAGGCCGACCGCGACAACAGCGAGAACATCATGCTGAAGTACAGCTACCACTACCTGATGTCAAACGCCTTCCTCTATGGCAAGAACAAGGCCCTGGCTAAGGAGTATGCCACCAAGATCCTCGCCATCGACCCCGAGTATGCTCCCGCACAGCAGATTCGTGATTTGAAGTAAATAAACCAATTAGCAATATGAACAAAAATGCAGTCAGAAATGGCTGCATTTTTTAATTAAAGGGAGAAGATGCTGCTGAGCATCCCCTCCCCTTCTGCTGTCGAATAATCATGTCCTCTGGGCTACACGCCCATACAGCTGGTAGCGCCGAGCGCCGTCAATATCGCCGAGATAATCGATGCGAGTATCTGCAGCGACCACTTTAGTACTTCTTTCTTTGTCATGTCTGTTTAGTTTTAGTTTTTAAGGCACGAATTACACGAATTTACGCGAAAATAAATAGTGGACAAATTGGGATTTTCAAAAATTCGTGATAATTCTTGCGTCTCTTCGGTAGCAAGCGTCACCCTTCGGGATGCCGAGCGCGTGGAATTCTTGCAAAAAATCCGTGTTAATCCGTGTTCATCCGTGCCTAAAAAATATGGAGCGCACTGGCTTAAATTCGTGTTAATTCGTGATTTTCGTGCCTAAAATTTTGGAGCGCACTGGCTTTTATCCGTGTTAATCCGTGGAATCCGTGCCTAATAATCACGCCTGCTTCTCCGCGATCCAGTCATCCAGCGGGGTGATCTTGAGGATGAAGTTCGGG
>JAILFU010000105.1 GCA_024697405.1 Prevotella sp. | reverse complement strand
ACCCGATGAGTCATATCACGGACTGACCTATACTAAGGCATTTGGTAAGATGGCTTTTATGACGAAACTCACGGCCCAGTTGATGCGCGACTTGGGTTCTATTCCTTCGCCTCATAACGCATTCCTGCTGAATCTTGGTTTAGAGACGCTGCATTTGCGTATGTCCCGTCATTGTGAGAATGCTCAGAAGATTGCAGAGTTCTTGCAGGCCGACGAGCGCGTGGCTTGGGTGCACTATAGTGGACTGCCCTCTGACGAGTGTCATGCGTTGGCACAGAAGTACCTGCCCAACGGTTCTTGCGGCGTTATCGCCTTTGGCTTGAAGGGTACACGTGAGACGGCTGTGAAATTCATGGACTCTCTGGAACTGATCTGTATCGTGACCCACGTGGCCGATGCCCGTACCTGTGTGCTGCATCCTGCCAGTCACACCCACCGTCAGCTCTCCGACGAGCAGTTGCGTGAGGCAGGCGTAGCTCCCGACCTGATCCGTCTCTCCGTAGGTATCGAGGATGTCGATGACCTCCTGGCAGACATCCGTCAGGCACTGGACAAGATTTAATCTGAAATATTATACATAAAAAACGGCTCCCGAAGCATACGCCTCCGGAGCCGATTTTTTATTTCGGAGGTGTTGGGGCGGGGTCTTATTAAAGTAAATAAATCATGTTGTTTGAGCGTTACGTCGTTTCTCCGCGGGCGATACGTCGTTTCTCTCATCGCAACTCGTCGTTTCTCTTAACGACAATGCCAAGTGAAGTGCAAAGTGAATGCAGAGCCGCAGCCTTCACTTGCCGTTGCATCTCAAATGCAGCGGCAAAGGTACTCATTTTCCAGGTGCAAAACAAGTCTTTCTGATTTTTATCTTGGATTAATTTGAAGTGTTAAAATAATAAAGAATTATATGAAAGTGTAGTGTACCAATGTACCATTGTACCATTGTACCATTTGGAAATCCGATTTGTACCCCAGAATATATAGATATTATTTATATTATATATTATATTATAATATAATATATAATATAAGAATAATACTTTAGTATTTTGTACTGTTACACTAATTATGTGAAAAGTCAAATGGTACAATGGTACATTGGTACATTGGTACGATGGTACATTTGAGAGTAGGATATAACAAAAAAAATGGATGTGCTTTTGCACATCCATCTTTTGGTTGGGGTACCCGGACTCGAACCAGGAAAGGCAGGACCAGAATCTGCAGTGTTACCATTACACCATACCCCAATTCCTTTGTGCATTTCGGATGTCCTTCCCGATTTGCGGGTGCAAAGTTACAACATTTTCTTTAAACACCAAAACTTTTCGGGACTTTTTTCTAAAAAAACGCAAATTTTGTATGATTTTGTAGCGTAATCGGATAAAAAGCCGTAACTTTGCATCGTCTTAAACGTAATTGAATGGAACAAACAGAAAGTCTAGTAAAAACAATTGTAAAAGGAATTCAAGAAAAGAAAGGCAGCAACATTGTCATCGCCGACCTTAGCGGCATTGATGGAACCATCTGCCACAATTTCGTCATTTGCCAGGGCGGCTCGCCTACTCAGGTGGAGGCCATCACGGAGTCGATTGGCGACATGGCCCGCCAGGAGCTGGGCGAGAAGCCTGCCCGCGTGGTGGGTCTGGAGCGTGCACTGTGGGTGGCCATGGACTATGGCGACGTGCTGGTGCATGTCTTCGTGCCTGAGATGCGTGAGTTCTACGACCTGGAGCACCTCTGGGCCGATGCGCCGCTGACCCGTATCCCAGACATGGACTGAGAGAGTGGAAAGCAGTTAGTGAAAGTGAATCATTCGCTACCGCATGGGTTTCGTCATTCATCATTCGTCATTCATCATTCGTAAATTGTAAACAAACAAGGTGAGTCAACCAGCAAATAACCAGCCGAAGATGCCCAAGTTCAACATGAACTGGATCTATCTGATAGTGATTGCCGCACTGGCTTTCTTCTATTTCTCAGGCGAGACGAACGGCTTTCAGCAGCCGCGCTCGTCGATGAAGGAGGCCAGCTACGACGTGTTCAAGGCACGTGTGGACAGCGGCTATGCCTCGAAAATAGTGATTAACAAGGACGCGAAGACCCTGAAGATGTATGTCAAGCCGGAATACATCCGCGAGGTGTTCAACCGCAGCAGCTCGGAGGTAGGCAGCGAGCCATATCTTTCCGTGGAGTTTGGCAGCATCGACAAGGTGGAGTCCTTCCTGGAGGAGGCCCGCCACAACGAGCGCTTCACGGGCAGCCTGAGCTACGAGCACGACGAGGGCAGCGGCTTCCTGGGCAGTCTGTTCAGCCTGCTCTTCCCCATGGTGCTGTTCATCGGCTTGTGGCTGCTCATCATGCGCAGAGGCATGGGCGGCGGCATGGGCGGCGGCATCTTCAACGTCGGTAAGTCGAAGGCTCGCATGTATGAGAAGGGCGGCGACCTGGGCATCACGTTCAAGGACGTAGCCGGACAGGCCGGTGCCAAGCAGGAGGTGCAGGAGATTGTGGACTTCCTGAAGAATCCTCAGAAATATACCGAGCTGGGCGGCAAGATTCCCAAGGGAGCGCTGCTCGTAGGTCCTCCGGGAACGGGTAAGACGCTGCTGGCGAAGGCCGTGGCCGGCGAGGCCGGCGTGCCGTTCTTCTCGATGAGCGGTTCCGACTTCGTGGAGATGTTCGTCGGCGTGGGTGCCAGCCGTGTGCGCGACCTCTTCCAGCAGGCCAAAGCGAAGAGTCCCTGCATCATCTTCATCGACGAGATAGACGCCGTGGGCCGTGCCCGTTCGAAGAACCCCGCCATGGGCGGCAACGACGAGCGCGAGAACACGCTGAACGCCCTGCTGACGGAGATGGACGGATTCGGCACGAACAGCGGCATCATCATCCTGGCCGCCACCAACCGCGTGGACATGCTCGACAGCGCCCTGCTGCGTGCCGGACGCTTCGACCGCCAGATCAACGTCGACCTGCCCGACCTGAACGAGCGCAAGGAGATATTCCTAGTGCACCTGAAGCCGCTGAAGCTCGACCCCGCCGTGGATGTCGACTTCCTGGCCCGTCAGACGCCGGGCTTCTCGGGGGCCGACATTGCCAACGTGTGCAACGAGGCGGCACTCATCGCTGCCCGCCACAACAGCCAGACGGTGGGTAAGCAGGACTTCCTCGACGCCGTGGACCGTATCATCGGAGGCTTGGAGAAGAAGACGAAGATCATGACCCAGTCCGAGAAACGGTCTATCGCCATACACGAGGCCGGTCATGCCACCATCTCGTGGTTCACCGAGTTCGCCAACCCGCTGGTGAAGGTGAGCATCGTGCCCCGTGGCCGTGCATTGGGTGCCGCCTGGTATCTGCCCGAGGAGCGTGTGCTGCAGACGAAGGAAGCCATGCTCGACGAGATGTGCTCGCTGCTGGGAGGCCGCGCCGCCGAGGAGCTGTTCATCGGCACCATCTCCACCGGTGCCATGAACGACCTGGAGCGCACCACGAAGCAGGCCTACGGCATGATAGCCTTCGCCGGCATGAGTGACAGGCTGCCCAACATCTGCTATTATAATAATAATGAGTATCAGTTCCAGCGTCCCTATAGTGAGACCACTGCGAAGGTGATGGACGACGAGGTGCTGAAGATGATCAACGAGCAGTATGAGCGGGCCAAGCAGATTCTGACGGAACATAAGGATGGCCACGCCCAGCTGGCACAGCTGCTGATAGAGCGCGAGGTCATCTTCGCCGACGACGTGGAGCGCATCTTCGGCAAGCGTCCCTGGGTGAGCCGCAGCGAAGAGCTGCTCGAAGCACAGATGCGTGCCGATGCCGAACGCATGGCTGCCGAGAGGGAGCGCGAACTGCAGGCCAAGGCAGCGAGTGAGCAAGAACAGAATCAAGAGGAGAAAAAATAACTATGAGGAAGTACTGCGCCACCCAGAAGGAAGCATGATCTTTGAAGCCTAATATGGGAACACGGTAATAACCGTTAGTTATATAGAAGAAAAGGACAATATGAGTAATTTCATTGTTAGAACCATCACGGGCATCATCTTTGTCGTCGCCATCGTGGTCAGTTTTCTCAACCCCAGGGCGATGGTGCTGCTGTTTTCCATTGTGACGGGACTCACCGTATGGGAGTTCTGCGGACTCGTCAATGAGAGGGACGGCGTGCATGTGAACCGCTTCATCTGCACCGTTGCCGCCGTCTATCTGTTCTACGCCATGGCAGGCTACAACAGCGGACTGACCCCCAGCACCGTATTCATCCCCTATCTCGTCAGCATCGTCTACCTGCTGGTGGCCGAGCTTTACCTGAAGGAGAAAGATCCCATCAACGACTGGGCCTACACCATGCTGTCGCAGCTTTATATCGCCCTGCCGTTCTCGCTGATGAATGTGCTGGCCTTCCGCTACGACGGAACCGAGGTGCGCTACGACTACGTGCTGCCGCTCTCTGTCTTCGTATGCCTGTGGCTCAACGACAGCGGTGCCTACTGCTTCGGCTCGCTCTTCGGACGGCATAAGCTGTTTCCCCGCATCTCGCCGGGCAAGTCGTGGGAGGGAAGTATCGGCGGCGGACTGCTCGTCATCGTCTGTGCCGTAGTCTTCGCCCTGGTGAGCGAGGCCAAGGGCTTCCCCACGGGCTACGCCCCATGGCAGTGGGCAGGCCTGGGACTGACGGTCGTCGTCTTCGGAACCTGGGGCGACCTCGTCGAGAGTCTCTTCAAGCGCACGCTGGGCATCAAGGACAGCGGCAACATCCTACCCGGCCACGGCGGCATGCTCGACCGCTTCGACTCCTCGCTGCTGGCCATCCCTGCCGCCGTCATCTACCTGTTCACGCTGACGCTGGTATAACGCTGCTACTTCCTATGGCAGAACCGAAGAAAAGCTAAGCATAACTTTTCCTCGTTTTGTTTTGCTATTCACGGAAAGTTTAGTATCTTTGCAACGTGAAACACAAATCTTAAAGGTTATGACAGCAATAGCGCAACAAGTGAAATCTACCCCGATGGCTCCCTATATTGGACTTATGCGGGAAATGAGCCGCGAGCAGAAGCAGATTGTGGTGACATTCCTCACTGAGTTAATAGAGGAACAGGAAGTGGCCAAGACCAACGAGGAGATTATCCGCGAGAAATACAAGAACCTGAAAATCTCACCACGGGTAAAAGCACTGGTGGACGGTCTTTCTTTAAGCGAGGAAGAAGTGAAAGACGAACGCACACAATACATCTTAGGGCTATGATGAAGGTCTTTCTTGACACGAATATTCTTATCGATTATGTCGATCATCGTGAAAAGCGTATTTATGCAGAGTTGATTCTTAGCATGGCAGACGAAGGCATCATTAGTCTTTATGCTTCCTATCTTTCCTATGCGAATATGGGCTATATCCTGAGAAAGCGTACACAAGGCGAGCGATATCAGTTGATTCGTGAAGCCCGAAGTTTGGCAACCGTCCTTCCTTGTGATGCCTTCCAACTTGATGAAGGGCTGATGACTGAGGTGAAGGACTTCGAAGACATGCTACAGTATCAGTGTGCTTTGGCTTCCGGGTGTGATGTAGTAGTGACGAACAACAAGAAGGACTTCCACGAGTTTTGTAGTTTGCCTTTTCTCACCTCAGAAGAATTCCTGTTGCAGTTCGAATACGAAGATAATTGACAGTCATTACATCCTGAAAGCTAATAACAATGCGAAAAACAGCATTTTTAGGTGTGATGATGCTGGCAGTGGTGACATTGTCAGCGCAGACGGCACCTGAGCTTCAGGTGAAGGTGCTGACTCTGAGCAACGGCATGACCGTCTGGCTGAACGAGGATCATACACAGCCGAAAATCTATGGCGGCGTGGTGGTGCGCGCCGGCGGTAAGGACTGCCCCGACACGGGCATCGCCCACTACTTCGAGCATATCATGTTCAAGGGCACCGACCGCATCGGCACTGTAGACTACGAGGCGGAGCGCCCGTGGCTGGACAGCATCTCTGTGCAATACGACCTGCTGAGCCAGACGAGCAGCCTTCAGCAGCGCGCCGCCATCCAGCAGCACATCAACGGGCTGAGCCTCCGCGCTGCCGACTATGCCATCCCCAACGAGTTCAGCCGTCTCACTGCAAAATTCGGCGGAACGGGACTGAACGCCGGCACCAGCGCCGATATGACCGTCTACTACAACACCTTCCTGCCACAGTATATCACCCAGTGGTGCTGGCTGAACAGCGAGCGTCTCATCCACCCTGTGTTCCGAGGCTTCCAGGCTGAGTTGGAGAATGTCTACGAAGAAAAGAACCGCGCCGCCGACGGCATGCGTACTGCCTACGACGCCGCCCTGCGTGCTGTGTTCAAGAACCAGCCCTACGCCTGGCCCGTGCTGGGTTCGACGGAGAACCTGAAGAATCCGCGCCTCTCAGACATGGAGGCATTCTATAAGAAATACTACGTGGCGCCAAACATGTGCCTGATACTGACGGGCGACCTGCCATCTGAGTCACTCATACCCCTGCTGGAGCAGACATTCGGGCGGGTGCAGACGGGGTCTGTTCCTGAGCGGACTCCATCGCCCATTCCTCCCTTCCAGAAAGGCGAGGAGGCAAGGATAAAGGTGCCCATCCCCATCGTCAAAGCCGAGGCGTTGGTGTTCCGTGCGCCCACGGTCTTCGAGCCGGATGCCGACGCGCTGGTGCTGGCCAACCGTCTGCTGAGCGACGAGAAGGCAGGGCTGCTCGACTCGCTGACCAACGAGCACAGTGTCATGATTGCGGGTGCCATGCACCTGACAATGGACGATGCTGGCGTCACCGCGCTCTACGTCGTCCCGAAGATTCCTTTTGGCAAGATGAAGAAAGCCGAGGGGCTGGTGCTGGCCCAGCTGGAGAAGGTGATGGAGGGCCGCTTCTCCGACGGGCAGCTGGAGCTGCAGAAGCGCAGTCTGCTGCAGGAGATGGAGCAGGGCATCGAGACCATCGAAGGCCGTGCGGAGATGATGGTCAGCGTCTTTTCCCAAGGCCATACATGGCAGGAATACCTTGACCGTATCGAGCGTGTGAGGGCTATCACCAAAGCCGACGTGGTGGCCGCCGCCCGCAAATACTATGGCGACGAGCACCTGACACTGCGCAAGAAATACGGCACGGAGAAAAAAGAGACGCTCCTTCAGCCAGGCTACGTGCCCGTACAGCCAAAGAACGCCAAAGCGCAGTCTGACTTTGCCCGGTGGCTGGAGGCCCTTCCCACCGACTCCCGCCCCATCCGTACCGTAGACTTCGAGCGTGATGTTGTCAAGAGGAAGATAGAAGGCGGAGGGGCACAGAAGACAACCCTCTACTACAATCAGAACCCCGTCAACGACATTTTCACTTTCACCCTACGCTATTATAATGGTTCGCGCGCGACGCCACTGCTGGAGCATCTCGACAATTACCTCGCCGCCATCGGCACCGACTCGCTGCGCAAGCAACAGCTGGAGAGCGCATGGCAGCAACTGGGCGTCACCATGAATGTCGAGGCCGGCGCCGAGCGCTTCACCTTCACCCTGACAGGCCGCGACGAACAGCTGCTGCCCGCCCTGCGCCTGCTGAACCATTTCCTCACCCGTGCCAAAGGCGACAAGGAAGCACTGAAGGCCCTGAAGCAGGAGGCCAAGGTCACCGACAAGGCCTTCGGTAAGCAGAAAGACGATGTGCTGTCACCCATGCTCACCTACACCGCCTACGGCGAGCAGAGTGACTACCTGCGCCAGCCCTCCCTGAAAGAGGTGCAGGCCCTCACCTGCGACTCGCTGCTCGCCCTCTTCCGTGAGCTCCAGCAGTACGAGTGCGACCTCGTCTACACGGGCCGCCAACCCGTCGAGTATGTTGCGATGATATCGCAACAAACGCTACCGCTTGCCCAGTGCCGAAAACCCAAGGCCGAGCTGCACCGCCAGCTCCGCGCCCCCTCCGTAGCAGGCGCCCCGTCCATGGCAGGCGCTCCTTCTACCCCCGGCCCTGTGTCCGTGTCCGGAGGTTTTCCCGCCGGAGCCACCGTGTACTTCTACCACGTCCCCAAGTCGCGCCAGAACTTTGTGTGCTCCTACGAGCTGCTGCCCGCCGCCCCGACCGCCTCATCCCGTGCCAGCGCCCGCCTCTGGGCCCGCTACATGGGCGGCGGCATGTCGAGCGTCCTCTTCCAGAACATCCGTGAGTTCCGCTCCCTGGCCTACAGCACACAGGGCCAACTGCTGGAGCCCAACTACGCCCGTCACGCCGACGACCCGCTGGCCTTCATCACCATCACCGGCACACAGGCCGACAAGACCCTGCAGGTGATGGACGCCGTCGACTCGCTGCTGCGCAACCCCCTCTCCCTTGAAGAGGGAGCGAAAGGAGGCTCTGAAAACCTGGATGCCGCCCGTCAGGAGCTGCTCAGCCGCATACAGAACAACTTCCCCTCGTTCCGCACCATCGGCTACTATGTGGCCAACCAGCTGATGCACGGCTACACCGCCGACCCCTCCCGCGAGCTAGTGGAGCAGTTGCCCAAGACGACAGCCTCCGACATCGGGCGTTTCTGGCAGGAGCAAGTCTCGCCCAACCGCCGCGTCTGGCTCATCATCGGCGACCGTAAGCTGACCGACTTCCAGGCTCTTGCCCGTTATGGAAAGGTTGTGGAACTGCACAAGGAAGACATTTACCGCTGAGACCATTCAGGAGGACAAACAAAAAAAGAGAAAAAAAACGGCAAAAACGCTCGCTTTTTGAAAAAAAATGTGTAAGTTTGCAGTCGCTAACAGAAAAAAGACGAAAGCATGGCATTGAATCAGAATAAGAACCTCAAGCTCTACTACTCCATCAAGGAGGTGGCCGAGATGTTTGGCCTGAACGAGAGCACCCTGCGCTACTGGGAGAGCGAATTCCCCTACCTGAAGCCTAAGACGAACGGGCCGAACAAGGTGCGGCAGTATGCTGAGAAGGACATTGAGCAGATACGCCTCATCCATAACCTGGTGAAAGTGCGCGGCTTCAAGCTGGCCGCCGCGCGCAAAATGATTAACGCCA
Source organism: Prevotella sp. (assembly GCA_024697405.1). Classification (GTDB taxonomy): domain Bacteria; phylum Bacteroidota; class Bacteroidia; order Bacteroidales; family Bacteroidaceae; genus Prevotella. The sequence continues at coordinate 1,535 of JAILFU010000105.1, read as the reverse complement.
ACCGCGACGGCTCCGACCGCAAGGCCGAAGTCATCACCCGACTCATCGACATCCGCACAGAGCTGCAGGCCATGAAGCACCAGCTCGACGAGCTGCAATGAGTCCTTCAAAAGCCATGTCTTTCCATGTCAAGGGGAAAGCAGCGCTACTCCCCGACACTCCAGCCGTCCTCACGGCGGAACACCTTTTCCGGAGTGATTTCCTTGGCCTCTTTCTTTGTTAGCTGGCGGCTCCACCCCACCCTTTTGTCGATGGCGGCTCCCTCACCGGTATTCTCAAACTCCAGATAGCGTGCGGTCTGCTCCCGCTGCTTTTCCCAGTGGTGCCAGCCTTCGGGACGTATCTGCGCGGGCAGCTGGCAGTGCATGAACAGCGTATAGCCATAGTCACGCCACGGACGGCCCAGGTACATCTTGGTGACCGCAGGGGCGCAGGTCACCGTACAATGATTGAAGACATAGCCGAACTGCTGGTCCTTGGGCGTGGAGGCGGCAGTGATATAGCTATTCGTCTTGCAGTAGATCTGGCAACGCTCAAACCACGCCGTAGAAGGGCCGAAGATGAAGTCGGTGGTTCCTTCTATATAGCATTCGTTGAAATAGAGCCTGGTTCCTGCCACGCCGGTATAGATGGTGTCCTGATTGCCCAGGAACCGGCAGTTGACAAACAGCAGACGGTCACCCTCTGTGTGCAGCGCCACTGCCTGCCCCAGCTTCGCAGCGTTATTCTCCACCGTCAGATTCTTCAGCGTGATGTCATTTCCCTCTATCTTCAGCGTGTAGGTGCGGAAGGTGCCCATCCCTGCGCCCCCGACAGTCATCGGGATATTGGCATGGTCATCCCAGGTGATGACGGTCTGGTCGCGGTCTTCGCCACATAGCTCGATGTTCTGCAGCCACGACGGCAGGATGAGCTTCTCTTTGTAGATGCCCCGCTTCACGTAGATGACCTTGTGGTAGTCCATGAAGGCACGACATACCTCAATGGCCTCGCCGATGGTCCGAAACTCTCCCGTGCCGTCGCGGGCCACAACGATGGTGTCAGGATTGTCATACTTGCCGGCGGCATTCACCGCGACACAGATGCCCAACAAGGTGAGCAGGGAGAACAGGCGTCGTTTCATTGTCTTATCAAACTGGTTACTCGTGTTTACTTGTGCAAATTTAGATAAAATTTTCGAGATTACAAGCCAGTCGAGATAAAAATGTGAACAAATTGCCCCGAAAAGTTAGAAATCAAGGCCGACATACGCTCAATACTATCCTTTTACGTACTCTAAGTCACAATTGTTTTGTACCTCGTACCTCTCACCCCTAAAACCCATTCGTCGATAGAGGATTGTTAAAATCGTCTGCCGGTTTTTGAGGCATTCTACAACGAAAAAGGTGATGAAACTCCCCGATCCTCGGAATTCTACCCCTTCGGGGGAGTTAGATGGGGTCTCGTTTGCGGCAACTGACACGCGCGTTCAAGTCAAACCACGCGCTCATCTGATACGATTGACGAGGTGACTTGACGCAAATGACACGCTCGTT
>JAILFU010000094.1 GCA_024697405.1 Prevotella sp. | reverse complement strand
AAGCCAAAACTCTGCATACTCTGCACCTTTGTACTGTATTTTGCTGTATCACAGCAAAAAAGCAGGTGTACACTTTGCGCAAAACCCTGCACCCAAGTCCTCATTGCCGAAGTCGTCTTCCCGTTTCATCTGTCCTGTTATCTCGCCGATGAATACTGCCGCTGTTTGGAAAAATACTGCCGCCGTTTGGAAAAATACTGCCGCCGTTTGAAAAAATACGAACGCCGTTTGGAGAAATACTGCCGCCGTTTCCCCGTCCGAACGCCGGGATGGATAGTTTGCAAAGCCATGCGGAGTAAGTGCAGGGTTTTTCTAAAAGTGTACTACTGGTAATGTATTGATATTCTGGCATTTGCTGTCGAAAGTGCAGGGTTGCAGAGTTTGTGACAATAATTAAGGAATTCAAAGTAGACTCAGTATAGAAAAATGTTGCGTTTTTTCCTGTCGTAAAATTTTTTTGTTCAGAAAAAAATGCTTACCTTTGCAAACTGTAAAGACCAGAAAACAATTCTTGCAATGATAAAACTATTTGTTCCAGGGCGACTGTGCCTCTTTGGCGAGCATACCGACTGGGCGGGACACTACCGCACGATGAACGCCCAGATAGCTGAGGGTGCCGCCATTGTGACGGGCATAGAGCAGGGCATCACGGCAGAGGTGGAGCGCAGCAGCATCTTTGAGGTGCAGAGCACGGCACCCCAAATCACCGGCGAGTGGCACGACTTCGCCTGCCGCATGGACGAGCAGGAGCTGAAGCGCGTGGCCCGAAGCGGAAGCTTCTTCTGCTACTGTGCAGGTGTGGCCTCCTATATGCTGGAATGGTATAAGGTGGGTGGCGTGCGCATCAGGATTACCGACATGACGCTGCCCATAAAGAGCGGATTGTCATCATCGGCAGCCATCTGTGTGCTGGTGGCCCGTGCCTTCAATCAGGTTTATAATCTCAACCTGAACACAATGGGCGAGATGAACATTGCCTACGTGGGCGAGCTTCGTACCAGCAGCCGCTGCGGACGATTGGACCAGGTCTGCGCTTTCGGCGTGAAGCCTAACCTGATGACCTTCGACGGCGACGAGATAGAGGTGAAGCCGCTCAATGTGAAGCGGCAGCTGCACTGGGTGTTTGCCGACCTGATGGGGGAGAAGAACACAGTGAAGATTCTGGCCGACCTGAACCGAGCCTATCCCTTCCCTTCGAACGAGAAGGAGCAGCTGGAGCATGAGGCGCTGGGCGTGAGGAATCTCGAAATCATTGAACGAGCCGTGAAATATATGGCCGACGGCGATGCTGAGGCACTGGGCAGGCTGATGACTGAGGCTGAGGAACTGTTCGACCGTGCCATAGCCCCCATGTGTCCGGAAGAGCTGGCCGCGCCCAAACTGCATGCTGTGCTGGCCGACGAGTATGTCAAGACGCTGACATACGGCGGCAAGGGCGTGGGGTCGCATGGCGACGGCTCGGTGCAGTTCCTGGCACGCGACGAGGAGTCGCAGCAGAAGCTGGTAGACTATCTTCAGGGGAAGGGCATGCCCGCCTACAAGCTCACGCTGCAGCCCGTGCATACTGTGCGTAAGGCCGTCATCCCTGTGGCCGGATTCGGCACCCGCCTCTATCCTGCCACCCGCTGCATGAAGAAGGATTTCTTCCCCGTTCCCTGCCCCGACGGCATGGTGCGCCCCGTCATTCTCATCCTGCTGGAAGAGCTGGTGCAGAGCGGCATAGAGGATATTTACCTGGTGCTGGGCAGCGAGGAGGAACGCAAGCTGTATATGGACTTCTTCGAGCGTCCGCTGCCGGATGAGCATCTGAAGAAGCTGAACATCGAGTGCCAGGAGTACGAGCACCGCATCCTCGACATCGGCAAACGGCTGCACTATGTCTACCAGAAGGAAAAGCGCGGATTCGGACATGCCGTGTTCCAGGCGGCGCAGTTCGCACACGGCGAGCCGGTGCTGCTCATGCTGGGCGACACGCTCTACCAGTCGACCACCAACAAGCCCTGTGCCCTGCAACTCATCGAGGCATACGAGCACACCAACTGTCTCACGCTGGGGCTCTATCCCGTCAACGTGAAGGAGGTGAGCCACTTCGGCATCATGACCGGCGTGTGGGAGGACAAGCGAAATACGGTGCTCCACGTGACGTCGCTCATGGAGAAGCCTAAGTCGAGTTATGCAGAGGAGTTCCTCGGCGTGCGCGATGCAGAAGGGCAGAAGGAGTATTGCTCCGTGTTCGGGCAGTACATTCTCACGCCCGAGGTCTTCGCCCAGCTGGAAGCCGACATCCGGGAGGCCGACGCGCATCCTGGACAGGGCGGCGAGATAGAGCTGACGTCGGCGCTCGACAAGGTGCGCCAGCGCACGGGCATGTATGGCATCCGCCTGCGCGGCGAGCGCTTCGACATGGGTAATCCTCCTGCTCTGATGAACACCGTGGCCACCTTCGCCATGGCCGACGTTGACTGAGAATAATTATTAAGATTATAAAGGTAAAAAGCATTATTAACCCTCTAAAACAGTATTACATTTATGAAGAAAAAATTTATCTGCGCCGTTTGTGGATATATCTACGAAGGCGATGCCGCACCTGAGAAGTGCCCCATTTGTAAGGCTCCTGCCTCGAAGTTCTCTGAACTGAAGGAAGATGCCGACATGACTTACGCCACCGTCCACAAGATTGGCGACGGCAAGCCCGAAGGCGTCAGTGAGGAAATGATCAACGACCTGCGCAACCACTTCAACGGTGAGTGTGGCGAGGTTGGCATGTATCTGGCCATGGCCCGCCAGGCCGACCGTGAGGGCTATCCTGAAATAGCCGAGGCCTTCAAGCGCTATGCTTTTGAGGAGGCTGACCACGCCAGCCGCTTTGCCGAGCTGCTGGGCGAGTGCGTGTGGGACACGAAGACCAACCTGGAGAAGCGCGCCGCCGCAGAGGCCGGTGCCTGCGAGGATAAGTTCCGCATTGCCAAGAATGCTAAGGCCGCAGGTTTCGACGCCATTCACGATACCGTGCATGAAATGGCCAAGGACGAGGCTCGCCACGGGGCAGGCTTCGCCGGACTGCTGAAACGTTACTTTGGAAAGTAATTCATCAAAAAAGTAAAAAAGCAAAAAATAAATCTGGGAAAAATCCGTTTCTTCTTTATGATGAAACGGATTTTCTTATTTCTTCTTATAGTAAGCGGGTGCATAAGACTGGCATCGTGTTCCGACGATGACAAGTTCACCACATCGCCTACGGCTGTGCTTTCATTTTCGGTGGACTCGGTGAAGATGGATACCATCTTCTCTACCGTTGGCTCGCGTACCTATGACTTTTGGGTTTTCAACAGAGCCAGCCGTGGCGTGAGGCTGCAGAGCGTCCATCTGCAGCAGGGCAACCAGACGGGCTTCCGCGTTAACGTGGACGGTAGCTATTTGGATAACGCACTAGGCTCGGTGGTGCACGACCTGGAGGTGCGTTCGGGCGACAGCATCCGCGTCTTTGTGGAGCTGACAGCCCCGCGCAACCTGAGGCAGGATCCGCAGCTGGTGGAAGACCGCCTCGTCTTCACGCTGGAGAACGGTCGTCAGCAGTATGTCACACTTTGGGCACACGCCTGGGATGCGCTTATCAGCGACAGCATCGTAGTCAGCCGTGACACGCTGATTGAGAGCCGAATGCCCATCGTCATCATGAAAGGCATGCGGGTGGACAGTGCCGCCACGCTCACTGTGAAGAATACTACGCTCTTCTTCCACGACAAGGCGGGCATCGACGTGCACGG
>JAILFU010000218.1 GCA_024697405.1 Prevotella sp. | reverse complement strand
GCCTGTCTATGTCATCTACCTCTGCTACCCCAACAACCCCACTGGCACCGTCATCACCAAGCAGGAACTGCGCAAGTGGGTGAACTACGCCCTGAAGAACGATGCCCTCATCCTCTTCGATGCCGCCTACCAGGCTTACATCCGCGACCCCGACATCCCCCACAGCATCTACGAGATTCGCGGCGCCCGCAAGTGTGCCGTCGAGTTCCGCTCGTTCTCCAAAACCGCAGGCTTCACGGGTGTCCGCTGCGGCTACACCATCGTGCCCAAGGACGTCAGCGTGTCCACCTTCGAGGGCGAGCGCATACCCCTCAACCAGCTCTGGCTGCGCCGCCAGTGCACCAAGTTCAACGGCACCAGCTACATCTCCCAGCGAGCCGCCGAGGCTATCTACTCGCCAGAAGGAAAGCAGCAGATTCAGCAGACCATCGACTACTACATGCAGAACGCCAAGAAGATGCTCTCCGTCCTGCGCAACCTCGGATTCGAGTGCTACGGCGGCGAGCACGCTCCCTACATCTGGATGCGTGTACCTGACGGCACTACCTCTTGGCAATTCTTCGAGCAGTTGCTCTACGGTGCCAATGTGGTCTGTACGCCCGGCGTCGGCTTCGGCCCCAGCGGCGAGGGCTATGTCCGATTCACCGCTTTCGGCAGTCACGAAAAGACGGAGGAAGCACTCAAACGAATAGAGAAATGGGCTGAATAGCCACCTAGCCAAGGGGACTTGGAACAAAGACCTGATTCGCTCGGCTTTCTTGCCTTGCAAGCGACAGAAGAAACCGAATGACACTGTGCACAAATAGGTCTACTGTTATATTATTACCTGATTTTTTGGCGCTACCCGCGCTACATTGATACCTAACGCACTGGATAGCAGTCCGTTGTTTGTAGCTACAGGGCTCTTTTTCGAGCTACCATTGTAGCTACAAACGTCCTCTAGCCACTTTTGAAAGTCCCAAGCCGTGGGACGAAAAAACGGCGTGCGTATTTTTCCAAACGGCGTGCGTATTTTTCCAAACGGCGTTAGTATTTTCCAGAAAGGCGTGTGTGTTTTTTTCCATGCGGCGGCGGTATGTGCCTGTAGCTACTAGAGTAGCTCCAAAAAGAGTCCTGTAGCTACCGACAACCACTTGCAAATCAGTTTGTTTAGTGTCAAAGTAGCGCGAGTAGCGCGATTTTTTCTCGCGCGCGTATTATGCGCGCGCGTAAACAATTAGCACCTCTCATCTTTCGGACTCTCCAAGTCCACCTGCCTATCGGCCATCTCACGTTCGGAGGGACAAACCTTGTCCCAGCTTTAACACTTTGGGCTTTTTCGACCTGTTGCGGTCGAACTATTGTTATGACCGTGAAGCGGTAGCATTTAGAATGAAAATCAGCTCCATATTACTTACTGTTTTCTTGTAGTCGACAAACTATCTTTAAGCTGTTATCAATGTATGTAGCATATTCACGTATTTGCCGACGTGGACGGCCTTGTCATCAAAGAGGTCGATGATGTTGATGTCGTTGAAAGGCGGCACACTCATCAGCGTCTGCGGCTCGATGTCACCGTTCTCGCAGACATAGGCGATGATGCTCTTCAGATACTCCATCTGGCGGGCGTTCAGCGTAGAGCCGTTCAGGAAATGAGTGAACTTCTCCAAGGCCACCTGACGGTCAACCTTGATGACCGAGCGGATGAACATGGCCACGTTCATTGAGTCCGACTGCGTGTAGCGGTTGTAGTCCTCGCGGGTGCCCAGCTCTTCCCACATGACATGCTCCAGTTGGCAGATGTCCTCTGGCGTAAGCTGTTCCAGTCGGAAGATCTTCTGGAATACCTTATCGTCGCGGTGCTCACGAATGTAGTCGATGACACGCTGGCGATAGGTGTTGCCACTCAGGCTGACGGTCTCTGTCTCGCCACCATCGGTAACAATGTCCTCGATGTTCAGCGTGAACTTCTTCGACTGCACGCTCTCCAGGTGCTTCACCAGTCGAAGATGTAGAACTCCGTTTTGTCCTGTCCGTAGCCGAAGATGCTTTCCGAGAGCCGGGTGCCACGGCCTTCTTTTAGGTTGAAGGCCATGATTGCTTCATTGGTATAAAGGTCTCTCGCGGCAATAGCGCACTTACCTACTGTCAGTTTGAAACTCATTATAACCGTCCCTTTCTTGACCTTGCGTATATTCGAGGAAGCCACAGCGGCATCCGATATGTGTTCATTTGAATCATCTATCTCTTTGCCTACCATATCACGAATAGACACCCAAACATTATCACCCCCGAAGAATTGCTGGTTTTTCCTGTCTGGAGTCTTGCCCATTTGCAGGTCAAAGACTTCATCAAATCTCTTATATGTCCACCCCTCTCTCATACCTTTCCCTCCTTGATTCTGTTGATTTCCGCTTTTAGCAGATTGTTTTCGGTTATGAGTTGTTGCACCTGCCGTTGGAGGGCCTCAATAGTCTCCCGTTGGTTGGTTCGGTAGTTCAGTCGTGCGGCGGTCATGCGCTCTCGGATACCGCCCTCGGTGATGAACTCTGCTTCTTTCTTTTTCTGATAACTCATCATCATCTTGTCCACCATCCGGCAGAGCGTGATGGCTGTGTTAGCAGCCTCCTCGTCAGTCCATTTATTGAAGAACGGTTCATAGTCGGCAGCGAAATTATGTGAGCGGCAGTATTTGAGCATCGTATCGAAGCGCGGATGCCCTTGCGTCCATTTTGTCAGTTTATGCGATGGCAGATAGTCCTCATAGTCCTCAAGAAGTTCCTGAATGCTGGAGCGTGCCACATTGAGCAGTTTCAGTTCCAGTTCCATGGAGGTCACGCCATCGGCAGAGCCTTCCACAATGTTCTGTTTGCCGGAGCGCGCCGCCTGCACCATCTGGTCAACAGTGCGGTCGCCGTATGCTGGGAGAAAGCGGCGGGTAAAGACGTAGGTGAGTTGGTAGAGAGCCACGGTCTTCTGGTAGAACCAGAGTTGCTTCCAGTTGGTTTGCTTGCGAAGGACGGTTTCTATTTTTTTTGCTTCTTGCTCCATTTTTTTTGTTTTTTGGGGGGTTAGGCTTTCTAGACTTTCTAGATCTTCTAGATCTTCTAGATTCTCTAGATTTTCTAGATCTTCTAGATTTTCTAGATTAACTAGATTCTCTAAAAAAACTAGCTTGATTGCAATAAACTCTTTAGGGTATTTAGGCAAGACCGTATCTGGTCCTCTGTATTCTCCAATCTGGCGAGAATATCCTTGACTGGCTCGTACTCTACACGCTCGCGCTCCACCTCTTTATATTTATTGATGGAGAGGTCGTAGTCATTCTGTCGTATCTCGTCGGCTGGAACGATGAAACTCTGCTCCTTGCGGCTCCGCGTCTCTTCCTCATCCAAGTGCTCGTAGCGGTGGATGATGTCGGGGATGTCGTTCTCGCTGACAGGGTTTCGCTTGTCGTCAAGCGAGAAACCGTCAGCACGCATGTCGTAGAACCACACGCGGTCGGTGCCGCCACTGTTGGTCTTGGTGAAGATGAGGATGGCGGTGCTCACACCTGCGTAGGGCTTGAACACACCGCTGGGCATGGAGATGACAGCCTGCAGCCGCTGGTGGTCAACGAGCTCACGGCGGATGGCTTTATGTCCTGCCGACGTGCCGAACAGCACACCGTCGGGGACGATGGAGGCGCAGCGACCGCCCAACTCCAGCATACGGGTGAAGAGTGCCACGAAGAGCAGCTCCGTCTTCTTTGTCGAAGCAATGGCCGTCAGCGACTTGGAGATGACCTCCTTGTCGATGCTTCCGGCAAATGGCGGGTTGGCCAAGCAGAGCGTATAGCGGTCGCTATCGGTATTGTCGGTCGACAGCGAGTCCTTATATTCTATGTCGGGATTATCCACGCTGTGCTGCATCAAGTTCATGGCACCGATGCGCAGCATGGTCTGGTCGGTGTCAAAGCCGTGGAACATACGATTGCGGTAGTATTCCTGGTTCTCACGGCGCATCAGCTCGTCAGCATAATGTGCCTTGACGTACTTCGCACTCTCCACGATGAAGCCAGCACTACCCATAGCCGGGTCGCAGATGGTGTCTTTGATGGTGGGTTTCATCAGCTCTACCATCATAGTGATGATGTGGCGCGGTGTGCGGAACTGGCCGTTGGTGCCCGATGCCGCCATCTTTCCGAGTACATACTCATAGACATCGCCCATCGTGTCGCGGTTGTTCATGTCGAGACCGTCAACCCCCTCCACAACCTTCAGCAGCGTGCGGGCATTGGGGATGAGGAACGTGGCATTCTCCATGAAACGGCTGTAGGCCGATTCGCGCCCGGCGTTGAGGTTCTTGATGAACGGAAAGACGTTCATACGGATGTTTTGGAACATCGTCGCCCCATCATCATGACGGAACACATGCCAGCGCAGCCGTTCATACGGCACGTCCTGGCCGGTCTCCGGGTTGTGCCATAACTCGCCGGGTGGGAAAGTCGGGTTCACCAACTTCGCACCCAAGAGGTTCGCATTGCTCTCTGCCTTTTGCTGACCGTCGTCGAGCAGTTTCATGAAGAAGAGGTAGGTCATCTGCTCCAGCACGCTGATGCTGTTGGTGATGCCTCCCGTCCAGAAGTCTTCCCATATCAGGTCTATCTTCGCTTTTATCTCGCCGGTAATCATTGTCGTTCCTGTATTTGTTTTATTGCTTTTGAACGCAAATTTAATGATATTCCTCAAAAGACATTCAAAAACACGTTCACATTTAATGTTTTTTGGTAATTTAAGAACTGTACATTGTTATTATATCCATGTCAGCTTTCTCCAAAGGCTTTCTAACGGTCCGCGAGGATGGTTGGCAAACCAATAACGGGCAAAGAGATATTGACAAACGACCATTCCACATCCCGCCATGACGGCGTAGGTGATGCCTAAAAGGTGATAACAGGCAAGCCCATAGCCGCAGAAGATGAAGCAGCCGATGACGGACTGGAGCAGATAGTTGGTAAGGCTCATACGCCCAAAGATACAGAGATGATGAAGCACTCGACGAACGCCCTCGAAAGCATACCAAGCAGAAACTGTTGCCGAGACTATCATCAGCAGGATGATGAGGTTGTAGATGGGCTTGAGCCATGAGCCAAGTTCGCCGAAATCCACGAAACTCAACGCAAGGACTACGATAGCCGAGCAAATGAGGAGGCTGTGCCATATCTTCAGATGGAGCCCCTCGTCGTAGAACAGCCTCTGCCGTCCCAGCTGCATACCTAAAATAAACAGGCAGAGCAGTTGCGTCAGGCGACCGCTGAAGATATTGAAACGGAAATTCACTTCAAATCCATATCGCAGGTTGGTGAGGGTGTTCTCCCAGAATGTACCGTGTTCGTGTGTGCTGTTGATCTTGCCATACACTTCCCATAAAGTGCTGTGGTCGAGCGTGGTGCCTGTCAGCAGACAGAAGAGTTCTACGGGCTGGATGGCCAGCAGGACGATGATGCACCACACCCACTTCGACGGCAAATAACTGATTGGGATGAGCAGCAAGCCGTAGCACGCATAGAGCATCAGGATGTCGCCATCATAGAAGGCCACGTTGACAATGCCAAACCCGAACAACAAGCACATGCGCCAGGCAAAGCGCCCAGAGAAATTCTTGCCTTTCTGTTGCTGGTTGTCGTTCATGATGAAGAAACTCAAGCCAAAGAGCATGGCGAAGATGCCGTACATCTTGCCAGAGAGCAGCCAGGCCAGCACATCGGCTACTGTCTGGTCACATGCCAGTGTATGGGTTATCGGCTCCTGCGTGAAGATGTTGAAGTGCTCTACCGAGTGATACAGGATGATGCCGGCCACAGCGATGCCTCTCAGGGCATCGGCCACTTCGATTCGGGTATTTGGGAGATGGCGGGATTTATACATCATGATTTATATCGATTCGATTGTTTTTTGCAGTTCTTCCAGGAATCGGGCAGCGTGCGAGCCGTCCATTTGGGCATGGTGGAACTGGAAAGAGATGGGGAGCGTCGTTTTCAGCCATCCCTTGCGGTAACGCCCCCAGGCCAGGAAGGGATTGTTGTAGAGGCCGCTGTACTGGTTGACGATGCTGTCAAGCTCAGTGCCAGTCACTGCCGACGTGCCGACGATCACAGCCTCATCGTCTAAAATGTCCTGACAGGTTTGGCTGATGGTTTCTGTCAGATGCATGTAATTGGCATTAAACTGTTCCAGATCGTCGCTGACGGCAACGTCGCAAAAGCTGAGTCCACCCTTTACGTTATCTGCTATCACGTTGATGGCCATCCGGTCGTATTTATACAGCTTCCCGTTCTGGGGCAGCATGTAAAACTCCTCTATCCCCGATGCTGCCTTGCCGATGCACCAGCAGAGCAGCATATTGAATTTCATTCCGCGCCGACGGCTCACTTTACAGAGCCGCGTTACATCGAAGGTCTTGGTAAGCGTCACCATCGGCATGGGCGACTTCATCCACAGCTCGAAGGCGATGGCCCGATTCGTGTCCTTGGGATTTATTTCCTGTTTCATCTTGTTATTTGCAATTCGACTGCAAAGTTACAAATAGTAGGGGAACACACCAAATTTTTTGGGTAAACAATACAATTATGCGAGGAGGAGCATTTCATAACTTTTCCATTCCTCTCCGTCAATCGCATAGGCATCTTCACCTGTGAGGCGAAAACCGGCGGACTTGTAGCATTCGACGGCAGAGTGGTTGTCGTAAAACGCCAAGGGAAAGTTACTGTTACTCCACTTCTATTCTCATTTCGCAATCTGTTCCGCCACGCAAGATGGAATGGCAAAGCGTCACTGTGAAGTGTTTCTCTTTCCACAGACATTGCAGCGAATAAATCACGCTTTGGCGTGAACACTCGCAGAGCAATGGAGTGGTGA
>JAILFU010000195.1 GCA_024697405.1 Prevotella sp. | reverse complement strand
CGAGGGCCTGAAGACGGGCCTGAAGAAGATGCACGAGCTGGAGAAGGAGTTCGACTCCAACCTGTTCGTTCCCGGAACGAAGGAGGGGCTGAACATCGAGCTTGACAAGGCCATCCACCTACGCGACTTCTTCACCATGGGTCAGCTTGTGGCATTCGACGCTTTGAGCCGTAACGAGTCCTGCGGCGGTCACTTCCGCGAGGAGTACCAGACCGAGGAAGGCGAGGCCAAGCGCGACGACGAGAACTACTTCTACGTAGGCTGCTGGGAGTATCAGGGCAAGGGCAAAGAGCCCACTCTCATCAAGGAGCCGCTGGAATATGAAGCCATCAAGGTACAAACGAGAAACTATAAGAACTAAGTAACTGGTCCGGTATGGCGCGATATCATCGCGCCCTCCGCCTTAAAATAATGAAATTATGGCTAAAAGTATAAGCTTCACCATCAAATTTTGGCGCCAGAACGGGCCAAAAGACCAGGGACACTTCGACTCTTACGAGATGAAGGACATCCCCGATGATACCTCCTTCCTCGAGATGCTCGACATCCTGAACGAGTGTCTCATCAACGAAGGCAAGGAGCCTTTCGTGTTCGACCACGACTGCCGCGAGGGTATCTGCGGCATGTGCTCGCTCTACATCAACGGCACACCTCACGGAAAGACCGAGCGCGGCGCCACCACCTGTCAGCTCTACATGCGCCGCTTCAACGACGGCGACGTCATCACCGTTGAGCCTTGGCGCTCGGCTGCCTTCCCCGTCATCAAGGACTGTATGGTAGACCGCAACGCCTTCGACAAGATTATCCAGGCTGGCGGCTACACCACCATCCGCACAGGTCAGGCACAGGATGCCAACGCCATCCTCATCCCCAAGGAGGATGCCGACGAGGCTATGGACTGCGCCAGCTGCATCGGCTGTGGCGCCTGCGTCGCCGCCTGCAAGAACGGCTCCGCCATGCTCTTCGTCTCCTCGAAGGTCTCTCAGCTGGCTCTCCTTCCCCAGGGCCGCGTAGAGGCTGCCAAGCGCGCCAAGGCCATGGTCATGGCAATGGAAGAGGCCGGCTTCGGCAACTGCACTAACACCCGCGCCTGCGAGGCCGTCTGCCCGAAGAACGAGACCATCGCCAACATCGCCCGCCTGAACCGCGAGTTCATCAAGGCCAAGCTGGCTGACTAATGCGTTACGTTCGGGCGGATTTGCAATCCGGCCGCAAGGAGTATAAGGATTTGCAATCCGCCCGAGCTTACCTGAACCGTATTTTAACAAGATATATAGCATCAAGTGAAGACAACAAACGAATACATCGCCCTCATACGCACCCACAGCGATGAACTACGCACCCAGTTTGGCGTAAAGACTTTACGCCTCTTTGGCTCCGTCTCCCGTGGTGAGCAGCATGAAGGCAGCGACGTGGACGTTTGTGTGGAAATGGAACCAAGTATTTTTTTGGTAGTTCGCCTTCAAAGATTTCTCGAGCAACTGTTGATGTGTCCAGTCGATGTCATTAGGATGCACAAGCATATAAACCCCTTTCTCCTAAAGAATATCAACCGCGATGGAATTTACGTCATTGGAGAAGCGTGAACGCATTAAATATACGCTTGAGCAAATCAACACGGCTATCAATCAGTTGAAAGAGTGGAACGCTGACGTAGAGAATGCAGATGATTTCTACCTTTCGTCTTCTGGAATGCAGAAATTGGCTGCCAACTGTATGCTCATAGAGGCCATTGGCGAGGTCATCAAGCAGGTTGACGAACACTCAAAAGGCCAACTACTGCCTGAGCGTCCAGAAATTCCTTGGAAGGATGTCATCGGTATGTGAAACCGAGTAGCTCACGGCTATTTCGAGGTTGATGCTGAAATGGTGCTCGCCACCATCAAGAACGACCTCGACTCCCTGCAAGATGCTATAGTCTATTTCCTTGATACGATTTAGCATCCCTCTTATCTTCACCGCCCCGTCGGTGGTTGCTACACATTATTAATATTATAAACTTACAGATTAGCGTTTCTGTTCGTACTTATACATAGATATTGAGCTTCTCGCTCTTGTTCTTGAAATTCGAATACCACCAAGCATTCAAGAGAAAGAACAACCAGTCAGAAAGCTCACGTCGTTAAGGCGTGGGCTATTCGTGTTTTTTTCCTTGCCCTGCTTTATAGTGACGGGCTGTAATTCGATTGACAGTATTCATTTCTATCGCCGTCGGAGGCGTTATGTCCAAATAAAAAGCTTGTCCGGGGAACAGTGCCTCGGACAAGCTTTTCTTTTGGTGGTACGCTTCAGTTTAGTTCTCGAACGGGTTCTCTGTGGGATAGAAGTTACCCTTCGGGAAGTTGTAGTCGATTTCCTCGACCTCCACGCCCATGTACTTCAGCACCTCCCAGAGATACTTTCCGGCGTGGTCGAACATCACGGCGGCGTGGTGCGGATAGTGCTTCTCGATGAGGACGTGACGGTAGAAGCGGCTCATGTTCTTGATGCCGAAAATGCCGATGCTGCCGAAGGAGCGGGTTGCCACGGGCAGAATTTCGCCCTGGGCGATGTAGGCGCGCAGCTTCGTGTCGGAGGTCGACTGCAGGCGGTAGACGGTAGCCTTGCCAGGCTTCAGGTCGCCTTCCAGTGTGCCGTTGGTCACCTCTACGGGCAGCGCGCGGGCCATGATGCGCTGGAAGCACATCTGGCAGCTGCAAACCTTCGACGAAGCGGTGTTGCCGCAGTGGAAGCCCATGAAGATCTCCTTGTCGGTGTACTCGTCGCAGAGGAACTTCTTGCCCTTGATGCTCTCCTCGTACATGTCGGCAGGCACGGAGTTGTTGATGTCGAGCAGCGTCACGGCATCGTCGGTGATGCAGGTGCCGATGAACTCTGACAGGGCGCCGTAGATGTCGACCTCGCAGGCCACGGGGATGCCACGGCCCGTCAGGCGGCTGTTCACATAGCAGGGCACGAAGCCGAACATGGTTTGGAAGGCAGGCCAGCACTTGTTGGCCATGGCCACATACTTGCGCGAGCCCTTGTGAGCCTCAATCCAGTCGGTGAGCGTCAGCTCGTACTGGGCCAGCTTCGGCAGCACGCTGGGAATCTTGTTGCCGGCACCCAGCTCG
>JAILFU010000127.1 GCA_024697405.1 Prevotella sp. | reverse complement strand
ATAGGCCGTGTCGTTCTGCAGCTCGGGCATGTCGAAGCGGCGCAGGTCGTGGCTGGCAAAGGCTTTCAGGCCTGCCGCCGCATATTTGTTGAAACCTTCGAGCAGGGCGATGGCCACCGTGTTGCGCACATTGAGCATCTGCGTCTTGTCGTAGATGGAGTCGCCTGTGTAGCCGCCGTTGGGCTTCAGGTCGAAGAAGGTGTTGGCGTAGTAATTCTCCGGCGTATAGTAGGCCTGGTAGATGCGGTCGTAGTGGGTCACTTCCGCCGTGTGGATGAAACTGGTGACGGGCACAAACTCGCGCTTCATATACTGGTCGGCAGTGTCGGCCTGCTCCTGCAGGGCAACCCTGATGAGGCTGTCGGCCATCTCCTTGGAATCCACGCGGATGCGGCCTGCCTGGGCGGCCTGCTGGGCACGGAGTGAGTCGGTCTGGAGCGAGTCGGCCGGCAGCACGTCGGTGCGGAGCGAGTCAGCCTGGAGTGAGTCCACCTTTAGCGAATCGGCCTGTAGTGAGTCGGTACGCAGCGAGTCTGTCTGCTGCGTGCGTTGGGGCTCTTTCTTCGGGGTGTCGTCGACGATGCGGGCATCGTCGGGCCGGCCCTGTAGGACGGGGGCGCTGTTCTTCTTGTTGAGCGCCTCTTTCTCCTTCTCTGCCTCTTCTGCAAATTTCTTGGCCTTGATTTCCTCTTCCGTCATAGGCACCTTGCGATAGAAGCCCACGCTGTAGCGGTGGGTGAGGAACAGCCGCTGGTGGTTGTTGCGGTTCCAGTTGGAACCCAGCACGGTAGGAATCTCGCTTTCGGTATAGCTCTCGGTGTAGAGTTCCGGGTGGGTGATGTAGTTGTCGTTGGTGACGCCGCCGTTTTCCGACGCTTTCTGGTGGACGGTCTGGAAGAGCAGGTGCATCTGGTAGCGGTCGCCCAGATGTGAGGCATAGAAGGACGCTGCGAAATGGGAGTTGCTCTGGTTCTGGAAATAGCCGCGTGCGTAGCGGTAGTCCAGGTCGAAGCCTATGCCCGTCTTCTTGCCGGCATTGACAGCAAACTGGGCGTCGAGCAGGTCTTCGCCGTTGTTCTTGTCGCCGCAGCTGCCGTAGTTCAGGTTGGTGATGGGCGAGAGGGTGTTGGTGAAATGCCACTCCTCGGGCTGCTTGAGCATCTGGTTGTAGGTGTCGATGAAGAGGAACTGGCTATCGGGGCGCCGGTCGGTAAAGATGCGCGACTGGCGAGCGGTGAAGTTCGACCCTATTGTGTTGTACTGCCCGTACATGCCCGGTGCCATCGTCGACTGGGGGAAGAGGTGGGGCAGCGTGTCGACCTCGGTCTTGCGGATGTCGCCGAAATGGCGGTCTACAGTCCAGACAAAGATGCCCTTGGGCACCACCTTGTCCTTTTTTGTGGAGTCGCTGTTATGGGGGTTGAAGTTGCGGTTCTCCTCGTCGCCCTGCATCATGTTGTCCCGCTCGTCAAGCTGGTCGAACGTTCTGTTCTGGGCGAAGAGAGGAAATGGTATGGCAGATAAGAGAAGAAGGACGGAGAATATGAACAGGGTCTTGGATTTCATTTCTCAGATCTTGAAGATACGCAGGAACAGCTCTACAAACTTGAAGACCAGCGACACGATGAGAATCCACTTGGCCATGTCATGGTCTACCTTGAAATAGACGAAAAGACCGGCAATGGCGCCCACCATGAAGATGATGTTCAGCCATAGGCGCAGCGTGCGCGTGCGGCTGCTGTCGCGGAAAGGCTCCAGATTATGGCGCTTCGGACGGTTGGCCATCGCCTCGTCCACGTTTTTCTTGATATCTTCCTCAGTCATAATATGGTGTTAATAAATGGAAGAAGTCAGAGGACGTTCGTTTTGCCCTCTGACTGCTATGGGTTTACTTCAGCAGACTGGCGAACCTGTTGAACAGATAGTCCTTGCGGTCGATGGTCTTGCGGCGGAACTTCCCGCTGACGCGTGCCAGCTTCGTCTTTTTCTTGTTCAGCCCGAAGCGGTCGGTAATCCATTCCTCGGCATAGTAGGTCTGCGGGTCGCGTTCCTCGTCGTAGATGTAGACGATGCGGGTCATTCTCACCTTAGCCTCGCCGTCCTTGCAGTCGACGATGAGGTGATAGAGCAGGCGGGTGCGGTCGAGGTTCAGCGGCTTGTTCTTGAACACCAGCCACTCCTGATAGTTGCCCACCAGCTGCAGCTTCTCCTTGTCCTCCAGCGTCAGGCGGCTCTGCTCAAACTGTCCCGGCTCTTTGGCCATGCGTGCCAGCTCCTTCTGCATGATGTCGTAAATCTGCTGTCCGTTCTTCCCCGGTGCCTGGATAGTGGTCTCGAAGACCACCTTCCCCTCAGCCTCGGTCACTGCGCCGGCCAGGTATTTCTGGTCGGCATTCTGCTGCGTGCCCTGCTGGGGCTGCTGCTCCCATACATTGTCTTGTGCTGCGGCCATCAGCGGCAGGCTCATCAGCACGGCTATCAGAAGTCTTTTCATTGTCTTGTTCTTTGATGCTATAAAAAAATCGTGTGCAAAATTACAAAATTTATCGTAATTCTTCATTCATTATTCACAAATATTTTGTATCTTTGCAAAAAATTACGCAGAAACATGCACATAGTCATAGCTGGAAACATCGGCAGCGGGAAGACAACGCTCACGGAGATGCTTGCGCGGCACTACGGATGGGAGGCCCGCTACGAGGCAGTGGCCGGCAACCCCTACTTGGATGATTACTACCGTGACCTGTACCGCTGGTCGTTCAACCTGGAGGTGTATTTCCTCAAGGAGCGCTTCCGCGACCTCATCGCCATCGGCAAGGCCGACCACACCATTGTGCAGGATCGCAGCATCTTCGAGGGTGTCTATGTCTTCATGGAGAACAACCGGGCCATGGGCCATCTCTCCGACCGCGACTACAGCACCTTCATGGAGCTGTTCCAGCAGATGATGGAGGTGGTGCGCGTGCCCGACCTGATGATCTACCTCCGTGCATCGGTGGCCCATCTCGTAGGCAACATCCAGAAGCGCGGACGTGACTATGAGCAGCAGATACAGCTTGACTACCTGGAGAACCTGAACCGCCGCTACGACGACTTCATCATGAACAAATATCCCGGACGTGTCATCACCATCGGGAAAGACGACCTCGACTTCCAGCACGAGCCCCGTCACTTCGCCCAGATAGTAGACCGCATCGACCGCACCATCTTCGGGCTCTTTAGCCCGGGGCTATAACACCTAACTCCTAACTCCAAACTCAATATGCACATCGCAATAGCAGGAAACATTGGCAGCGGCAAAACCACGCTGACCCGCCTCTTAGCCCACCGCTACGGGTGGACTCCCCGTTACGAACCCGTAGACAACAACCCCTATCTTGCCGACTTCTACGCCGACATGCCCCGGTGGTCGTTTAACCTCCAGGTCTATTTCCTGGCCAAGCGCTTCAAGGAAGTGGTGGAGATATCGAAGTCGGAGGAGACAATCATCCAGGACCGCACCATCTTCGAGGATGCCTGCATCTTTGCCCCCAACCTGCACGGACAGGGCATGATGAGCGACCGCGACTTCGATAACTACAAAGACCTGTTCGACCTGATGATGTCGCTCGTGCGCCTGCCCGACCTCATGATTTATATCCGCTCCAGCATACCCACGCTGGTGGCCCAGATACAGAAACGCGGGCGCGACTACGAGCAGACCATGCGCCTCGACTATCTGCAAGGTCTGGAGCGTCGCTACGAAGACTGGATAGCCGACTACAAGGGGCAGCTCATCATTGTCAATGGCGACATCTGTAAGTTCGGCGACAATCCCGACCACCTGAAGCAGGTCACCGACATGATCGACGCCAAGCTCTACGGACTCTTCCCCATGGAGTGAACAGGGAAGCGAATCCTGCCAATGGATATGGGCACGTGAAGATAACTGCTTTAAATATATTGACTAGACCATGAACAAGATTGTATTGATTACCGGTGCAACAAGCGGCATTGGCCTGGCTTGTGCAAGGAAGTTTGCCTTGAATGGCGACAGGCTCATTCTGACAGGCAGAAACGAACAGCGTCTGGCAGAGCTCAAGAAGGAACTTGCTGAAAAGACGGAGGTGCTGACCTTGGTTTTCGATGTGAGAGACAGTGAAAAGGCTGGGAAACTGATTGGCGAACTCCCTGCTGAATGGCAGCAGATAGACGTGCTGGTGAATAATGCCGGCCTGGCTTTGGGACTGGAGCCTGAGTACGAGGGAAATCCCGACGACTGGGAAACGATGATCGACACGAACATCAAGGGGCTGCTCACGATGACGCGCCTCGTGGTGCCAGGCATGGTGGAGCGCGACCGGGGCCATGTCATCAATGTCGGTTCAGTGGCTGGTGATGCCGCATACGCAGGAGGCAATGTGTACTGTGCCACGAAGGCTGCCGTAAAGGCATTGACTGACGGACTGCGCATCGACGTTGCCAACACGGCCATCCGTGTTACCAACCTGAAGCCCGGACTTGTTGAGACAAACTTCAGCAACACCCGCTTCCACGGTGACAACGCCCGGGCCGCTAATGTCTATAAGGGCATCCAGCCGCTGACGGGTGATGACATCGCCGACGTAGCCGTCTTTGCCGCCAATGCTCCTGCTCACGTTCAAATAGCCGAAGTCCTCATCCTTGCCACTCATCAGGCCAGCGGCAGTGTGATAGTCAGGAAATAGCTGTGATACTACAGATGAAGCGGGGCGACAGGAGTACAATCCATGTCACCCCGCTTAAACTGCAGCATCTATTCCAGATTCTCAGGTCCCCTTCATGCTGGGGCGTCAGTCCGTTTGTACTGGAATTGGAAAAGTGTTACATGATGGATTAAGATAATCCGCATAGTCGCTCCACTTCTTCTGTACTGAGCCCCAGGCTCTTGGCAATTGACTCTTTAGGCTGTCCCATACTAAGCAATAGCTTGATGGAAGCTTGAAGCTGTCCGTCCTTCTCGGCCAGCAGCCCGTCCTTCTCGGCCAGCAGCCCGTCCATCTCGGCAATCTGCCCGCCCATCTGGGTTATCTGTGCGTTCATCTCGGCCATCTTCCTTTCCCCATAGTAAAGCTTGCTCTCCTGTTCCTTGATGATGGAGTAATACTCGTCTTCCACCATCATGTCCTGTCGCATGTCTATGTCGGCGGCTGCTGCTGTCAGGCGGTAGAGGACGCGCTGCATCTCGCTGTCGCTACGGTCATACATGCTGTCGTCGAGGTTCAGCGTGTGCTGGTTCTTCTTGTCGGCCCTCGACTGGTCGAACACGCTCAGCACCTCGTCTAGGCGG
>JAILFU010000074.1 GCA_024697405.1 Prevotella sp. | reverse complement strand
TTGTCTTTCTTCTGGCGCTTTGGCTTCGAACCGCCTTTACCTTCTGATGGTTTGCCGCCCTCATCGGCATCGTTACAACGCACCGTTTTGCCTTTATGGCGGATACCCGTCAGCTGAATCATCACCTTCTTGGCATCCTTTTCAGGCACCTCGAAATACGAGATAGTGTCCAGCAGGTCGATATGCCCCACCTCCTGACGACCACCAACAAAGCGATTCAGCGTCTGCATCAGCTCGCCAGGATAGAAACCATCGCGCTTACCAAGGTTGATGAACAGTCGGCGATAACCCTTCTGAGCCTTGTTCTGCAGTTTCTGCTTGTCGCTCTGGGGCTTTTTCTCCTTTCTATCCGGCACTACAGCCTCAATCTCAGGCGCCTCGGCATAGTAAGCCAGGAACTTACCAAACTCAAGCGATACAATCTTCTTGATTAGCTCCTCCTTGTCGATATACTCGAAGTAGCGGTTGATGTCCTGCATGAAGGGAGCTATCTCCTCGTCGTCCACGTCGGTCTTCACTATCTGGTCCATCACCTTGTAGAGCTGTTTCTTGCAAATCTCCTCGGCGCTGGGAATCTCTGCCTCGACGAACTTCTTGCCTATCTCCTTCTCAATGTTGCGAATCTTGTGCTTCTCCTTCGAGTGGACGATGCTGATGCTGGTGCCTTTCTTGCCGGCACGGCCAGTGCGGCCCGAGCGGTGGGTGTAGTTCTCGATGTCGTCGGGCAGGCCGAAGTTGATGACGTGGGTCAGGTCGTCGACGTCCAGTCCACGGGCTGCCACGTCGGTGGCCACAAGGAGCTGCGTCAGGTGCTGGCGGAACTTCTGCATGGTCAGGTCGCGCTGCTGCTGCGAGAGGTCGCCGTGCAGCGACTCGGCATTATAGCCGTCGCGTATCAGCTTGTCGGCAATCTCCTGCGTCTCCAGCTTCGTGCGGCAGAAGATGATGGCAAAGATTTTCGGGTAGTAGTCCACAATACGCTTCAGGGCGAGGTACTTGTCCTTTGCCTGCACCATATAATAGATGTGGTTCACGTTCTCCGCCCCCTCGTTACGGCTGCCCACGACGATGGTCTCGTAGTTTTTCAGGTATTTCCGCGCCACCTTCTCCACCTCGCGGCTCATAGTGGCCGAGAACATCAGCGTGGTGTGCTCGGCGGGCAGCGACTCGAAAATTTCGTTGATGCTGTCGGAGAAGCCCATGTTCAGCATCTCGTCGGCCTCGTCAAGGACGATGGTACGCACCTGGTCCAAATGGGCATAGCCACGGTTCTTCAGGTCGATGAGGCGGCCGGGCGTGGCCACGATGATGTTCACCCCTTGCTTCAGGGCGCGCATCTGCGGCTCTATGGCCGCACCGCCATAGACGGCCTCCACATGCACGCCGTCCATATACTTTGCAAAGTCGCGGAGGTCGTCGGTTATCTGCAGGCACAGCTCACGCGTGGGTGAGAGTACCAGGGCTGATACCCCCGCGTGGGGGGCAAGCCTTTGCAGCAGCGGAATGCCGAAGGCGGCTGTCTTGCCCGTGCCCGTCTGGGCCAGGGCAATCAGGTCTCTTGCCCCTTCCACTGTCAGGGGCGTGGCTGACTCTCCCTCTTCTGAAGGGACTGACGGGGTTATCAAGAAAGGTATGACCTTCTCTTGTACCGGCATGGGCTGCACGAATCCCAGCTCCTCAATAGCGCGTCTGATGGCGGCGCTGACGCCTAATTCCTCGAATGTTTTCATAATATGGCTACAAAGATACACTTTTCTTTTGACATATCAAAGAAAAAACGTATCTTTGCGCCATGAAACTGTGTATTTTCTGTTCTGCCAACTGGCAGATAGACCCAGACTTCTTCACAATGGCGGAAGAATTGGGGCGATGGGCTGCAAAAAACGGCCATTCTATTGTGTTCGGAGGCCATGATGCCGGACTGATGCACACCGTGAGCAAGACAGCCCGCGAAGAGGGGGGACAGGTCATTGGCGTGGTTCCCCGCAAGATTGAAGAGATGGGGAAGCTGAGTCCCTACCTGGACGTGCATATCCCCACCGAGGACCTGACCGACCGCAAACAGCTGATGCTCGACATGAGCGATGCCTTCATCGTGCTGCCCGGCGGCATCGGCACACTCGACGAGCTGTTCACCGTGGTCTCGGCCGGCACGCTCGACTACCACCACAAGCCCGTCATCCTCTACAACATGAAAGGCTTCTGGGACTCGCTCATCGCCTGCCTCGACGACCTCCACTCGCGGGGCGTCACCCGCAAGCAGTGGCGCAGCTATATCAAGGTGGCCACCTCCCTGGAAGATATAGCGTCTTTCCTCTAGTACAAGCACGCAGGAAGATACAATTTAGATTTTCGCGCGCGTGCGCGAAAGGTTGGGCGTGCTGGAAGCCCTTGGCAACGGACGAAAGACCGCTTCTTCGCACTCCCCTCCCCTTCTGGGGAGGGAAGCGCCATGAGGAGTATATGGTTCAGGGGCAACTACCATACCGTTTGCTTAATTATTGTTAAAGAACGAAAGATTTTCCGTTTTATTCTTGGTGGGTTTCTGCAAAAGTCGTACCTTTGCAGTGTACTAATAAACTAGTACACTAGAATATTCACTCAAAACACTAAAAATATGATACAGATTCAAGACATCAGTTATTGCTATCCAGGCCAGAAGCAGCAGGTCTTCGACCACTTCAGCCTGAAACTTACGGAGAACCGTATCTACGGTCTCCTTGGCAAAAACGGAACGGGCAAAAGCACGCTCCTTTATCTCATCTCCGGCTTGCTGAAGCCGAAGGGCGGTTCAGTGACTTACAATGGCATCGCATCATACAAACGGCAGGCCGACGTGCTGCGTGAGATATTCCTTGTCTCAGAGGAGTTTGAACTGCCTGCCATTTCGCTCGACAGCTATGTACAGCTCTTACTGCCGTTCTATCCCCGCTTCAACCGCGAAATACTTGACCATTGCCTGGAGGCTTTTGAGCTGCCGAAGAAGCTGCAGCTGAACCAGCTCTCCATGGGCCAGAAGAAAAAGGTGTATATGAGCATCGCCCTGGCTGCCAACACGAAGCTGCTGCTCATGGACGAGCCTACGAACGGCCTCGACATCCCGTCGAAGAGCCAGTTCCGCAAGGTGGTGGCCGAGTGCATGAGCGACGACCGCACCATCATCATCAGCACCCATCAGGTGCACGACGTGGAGCAGTTGCTCGACCATATCCTCATTCTCTCCGTGCGGGAGATGCTGCTCAATGCTTCATTGACCGACATCACCGACCGTTACGTCTTTGAGGTACGTACGCCCGGACAGCTTGACGACTCCATCATCTATGCCGAGCCGTCGCTGCAAGGAAACTTCGTCATGGCCCGCCGCGACCCAGGGCAGGCCGAGACACTCGTGAATCTTGAACTATTGTTTAACGCTGTAACGAAAGGACTTGTAAAATGAAAAAGACATTCGATATCAACCGCTTCTGGCAAGTGCTGAAGTGGACTGTGCTCACCGAGAAGAAGAGCATACTGACTGCCGCCGCAGCCTTCACGGCAGCCTTCCTGGCCATCCAGCTGTTCTCATGTTTCACCATCTTCGACATCACGATGGGGCTAGGACCCGTGGCCACCGAAGCCGGTATGACCACTTGCACAGTGCTCCTGTCGTTTATGGGGTGCTATTACGCCAACGGCATCCTGGGCAATGCCCAGACCACGCAGCAGCGCACCACAGCGCTGATGCTGCCCGCCTCGAACCTGGAGAAGTTCACCGCCCGCATCATCTACTGCTGCATCATCATGCTGGTGCTGCTCTATGTGGCAGCCATTGTTGCCACCGGCTTGCGCATGCTGCTGGAGCTGATTGCCGGACACGATAACATCACATCGGCTTTCTCTACTCTTTTTAACATGTCAACGATACGTGTCAACTCCCACATGACCGTCGGCGCCTTCTTCTTCATTGCTTCCAGTCTGTGGTCTACCAGCCTCTTCGTGCTGGGCGGCGTGTTCTTCAGCAAGCGCCCGTTCGTCTGGACCATCGTCACCCTGGTTGCTGGCTCTATCGCTCTCTTCACACTCCTTTTCTACATTGGCACCCTGATTGGCGCGGATAATCTTAAAGAGTTTTTCAGACCCATTTTCGAGGACATGTCTATGGAGACCTTCGGACTCATTGTCGACATTGTACTTCTTGCTTTCACCGTGCTTAACGTCTGGCTAAGCTACTGGCTCTACAAGCGTCTGCAGGTTGTACAGCATAAATGGTTCAACGTATGATGTTCACTAACGACAAACCCATCTTCCAGCAGATGGCCGACCGCCTGTCTGACGAAATACTGGCCAATGTCTACCATGACGACGACCGCATACCGTCGGTGCGTGAGTACGCCGTGACGCTGGAGGTGAATACCAACACTGCCGTAAAGGCATACGAACAGCTCGCCCGCGAGAACATTATATATAATAAGCGTGGCATGGGCTACTTCATCACCCCCGGTGCCCGCGAGCAGATTCTGAAGGAGCGCCGTCAGGCTTTCCTGAAGCAGCAACTGCCGGAACTCTTCCGCCAGATGAAGCTCCTGGGCCTGGATCTGAAAGATATTGAAACGGCGTGGGCAGAAGACGGAAAGAAAGAAAAATATTCCTAAATTATCTAATTTCTTTAAAGAAAAGAAAGGAGAATGGTAATTTCTTCCTAACTTTGCGCGTCAAAGAAAATGTTGGCCGAGACATCGAGACGTCAAGACGTCGAAACATTGAGATTTCGAGATGTCGAAATATCGAGATGTCGAAATATCGAAATATCGAAACATCGAATCATCGAAAACCCTTTAATCGCAAATAACTTTGATACACTTAGAAAACGTTAACAAGACTTACTTCGGGGCGCAGCCGCTGCACGTACTGAAGGGCATCAACCTCGACATTGCCGAGGGCGAGTTCGTCAGCATCATGGGCGCCTCGGGTTCGGGCAAGTCGACACTGCTGAACATCCTCGGCATCCTCGACAACTACGACTCCGGGCTGTACGAGCTGGCTGGTGTGCGCATCTGGGACCTATCGGAGCGACGGGCTGCCGATTACCGTAACCGCATGATAGGTTTCATCTTCCAGTCGTTTAATCTCATCTCGTTTAAGAATGCCGTGGAAAACATTGAGTTGCCATTATTCTACCAGGGCGTGGGCCGCAAGAAGCGACACGCCCTGGCCATGGAGTATCTTGAAAGGCTGGGGCTGAAGGAATGGGCGACACACTACCCGAACGAGCTCTCTGGCGGACAGCGGCAGAGAGTGGCTATTGCCCGGGCACTGATTACCAAGCCGAAGATCATCCTCGCCGACGAGCCAACGGGCGCACTCGACTCGAAGACGAGCGTCGAGGTGATGCAGCTGCTGAAACAGCTGAACCGCGACGAGGGCATGACCATCGTTGTGGTGACCCACGAGAGCGGCGTGGCCAACGAGACGAACAAGATTGTACACATCAAGGACGGCATCATCGGCCAAATTGAGGAGAACCTCAACCACGACGCCTCGCCCTTCGGCATGAGCGGCAGAATGAAGTAAAACACGAATTGCGCGAACTAGACGAATTATGCGTGATATACTAACAGAAATATGGCAGACGGCACGGCGGAACAAGCTGCGCACAACGCTGACGGGCTTCGCCGTGGCGTGGGGCATCTTCATGCTCATCGTGCTGCTTGGTGCCGGCAACGGACTCATCAACGCAAACCTCAAGCAGAGCGACCGCTTCCTCTCGTCGTCGATGGTGGTCTTCGGCGGATGGACGTCGATGCCATACCAGGGACTGAAGGAGGGACGCGACATCCGCCTGCACGAGCGCGACATGGATATTACGGCCACAGAATTCTCCAAGAACGTCGACGACGTGGGTGCGCAATACAATACAAGTGCAACCATCAGCCTCGGACAGCAGTACATCACTGCCAGCCTGAGCGGCGTCTATCCCAACCACACGAAAATCAACAAGGTGCAGATGCTGCACGGCCGGTTTATCAACGACATCGACATCCGCGAGAGCCGCAAGGTGCTCGTGCTGAGCAACAAGCAGGCGCAAGAGCTGCTGGGCGGCACGCAGCGCACGAACGTTGCTGCACTTGTGGGCCGCTTCGTGAACGTGGGAAACTTCGCTTTCAAGGTCGTGGGCATTTATAAAGAGAATGAGAACGGGCGTGCTGACATCTTCGGCAGCTATACTTCTATCAAGCGCATCTATGGTGCAAACACCGATGACATCGGCCGGATGGAATTCACCTTCCACGGCCTGCCGACGGAGGAGGCCAACGAAGCCTTCGAAAAGGACTACCGCCGCCGCCTCAACGCCGAACATCAGGCCCACCCCGACGACGAGGACGCTGTCTGGCTGTGGAACCGCTTCACGCAGAACCTGCAGATGGAGCAGGGCATCGACATCATCCGCACGGCCCTATGGATTATCGGACTCTTCACGCTGCTGAGCGGCATCGTCGGTGTGTCGAACATCATGCTCATCACCGTGAAGGAGCGTACCCACGAGTTCGGCATACGCAAGGCTATCGGTGCCAAGCCGTGGGCCATCCTCCGGCTCATCATCGTGGAGAGTGTCATCATCACCACCTTCTTCGGCTACATCGGCATGGTGCTCGGCGTGGCAGCTAACGAATACATGGACGCCACCATTGGCCATGAGACCATCGACACAGGCCTCTTCCGGGCCACCATGTTCCTCGACCCCACCGTCGGCCTTGACGTGTGCATTGAGGCAACCATCGTCATGATCATCGCCGGAACCATCGCCGGACTTATCCCTGCCTACAAGGCCAGCCGAATCAGACCCATTGAAGCATTGAGAGCAGACTAGAAAGACTGGAACATCCGGATGTTCTGGAAAATCTGGAAACACAAGAATAATATGAGAATAGATATAGACAGTTACAGAGAGGTGCTCGACACCCTGACCCGCAATAAGAGCCGCAGCTTTCTGACAGGCTTCGGCGTCTTCTGGGGCGTCTTCATGCTCGTCGCACTCATCGGAGGCGGAGCTGGACTGAAGGAGCTGCTCGAACAGAACTTCGCGGGCTTCGCCACCAACTCGGCAATGATTTGGGCGCAGCCCACAAGCAAAGCCTACAAGGGCTTCCGCAAGGGTCGCTTATGGACGATGGAGTATAAGGACGTTGACCGCATACGCCGCAACGTGCCGGAGCTGGATGTCGTCACGCCCCTGCTCTTCAGCAACGGCGGCACCGCCTACTACGGAGACCGCAAGGCCACCGTAGGCATTTCGGGCGCCATGCCCGATTTCAGCCGTGTCAACGAGCCGAAGATGTACTACGGCCGATATATCAACGACGCCGACATCCGCGACCACCGCAAGGTGTGCGTCATCCAGAAGAAGACCTACAAGGAGCTGTTTCCCGGCGGCGGCGACCCCTGCGGCAAGCGCATCCGCATCGACAACATCTACTATCAGATTGTAGGCGTAGACTACAACATGACCGAGGGCATCAGATTCAGCGGTGAGACCGGCACGGGCGTCACCCTGCCGATGACCTTCATGCAGCAGGCCTACAACCGTGGAAACACCGTCGACATGATTGCCGTGACAGGCAGGAAGGGCGCGGTGATGTCGACCCTCACCAACCGCATCCGCGAGACCATCGCCCGCGCACATACCATCGACCCTACGGACGAGCAGGGAGCCATGGTGTTCAACACCGAAGTGCTCTTCCAGCTGCTCGACAACCTGTTCCGAGGTGTCAACTTCCTCGTGTGGCTCGTCGGCCTGGGGACACTGCTGGCCGGATCCATCGGCGTGTCGAACATCATGATGGTCACCGTGCGTGAACGCACCACCGAGATAGGCATCCGCCGCGCCATAGGAGCCACACCCCGCAACATCCTCAGCCAGATCATCTCAGAGAGCATCGTCCTCACCCTGGTCGCCGGCATGAGCGGCATCCTCTTCGCGGTACTCATCCTGCAGATGCTAGAGCTGGCCAACACCGAGGACGGCATACTCGCCGCCCATTTCCAGGTAGGTTTCTGGACGGCCATCGCTGCTGCACTCCTGGTCAGCGCCATGGGAGTCATCGCCGGCCTCGCCCCGGCAGCCCGCGCCATGAGCATCAAACCCGTAGATGCCATGCGCGACGAATAAAGAATTAATAATAAAAACGACATAACAATGAAAAAGTACAGAAAACTATTCTTCGCCGCCGTTATCGCCGCGATCTTCATCGGAACATTCGTATTCCTCTGGCAGAAGAGCCAGCCTAAGGAAGAAGTGTACACGGAGCTGACAGCCCAGATGGACAGCATCCAGAAAACAACCATCATCACTGGCAAAATCGAACCGCGCAACGAGGTCAGCGTCAAGCCGCAGATTTCGGGCATCATCGCCGAACTGATGAAGGAACCCGGCCAGTATGTCCAGCAGGGAGAGGTCATCGCCAAGGTTAAGGTCATTCCCGACATGGGGCAGTTGAGCTCTGCCGAGAGCCGCGTGCGCCTGGCCACCATGAACCTGAAGCAGGCACAGGTGGACTACAACCGCGAGGAGGCACTGCACAACCAGAAGCTCGTCTCCGACGACGAGTTCGACAAGGTGCGCCAACAGCTACGCCAGGCCACAGAGGAGCGGAGCGCCGCCGAAGAGGCCCTGCAGGTGGTGCGCGACGGTGTGAGCAAATCGAACGCCTCAGCCAGCTCGACGCTTATCCGAGCCACCATCAGCGGCGTCATTCTCGACATCCCCATCAAGGTGGGTAACAGCGTCATCAACTCCAACACCTTCAACGACGGCACTACCATCGCCACCGTGGCCAACATGAACGACCTCATCTTCCGAGGAAACATCGACGAGACCGAGGTGGGACAGCTCGTCATAGGCATGCCCATGAAGATCACCATCGGCGCCCTGCAGGACATGACCTTCAACGCCGCACTGGAGTACATCTCGCCCAAGGCCACAGAGAGCAATGGTGCCAACCAGTTTGAAATCAAGGCTGCCGTCCGTCTGAACGACATCAGCGGCAACACCTCTGCTACCCTCCGCTCAGGCTACAGCGCCAACGCCGAGATTGTGCTTGCCCGTGCCGACAACGTCCTCACCGTGCCCGAGAGCGCCATCGAATTCAGCGGCGACTCCACCTTCGTCTACATCATCAAGCCTACGAACGACAAGCCCGAGTACATCCGTACACAGGTCACCACGGGCCTCTCCGACGGCGTGAACATTGAAATCAAGTCGGGCCTCAAGGTGAACGACAAAGTTCGCGGTCCGCAAATCATCACCGACGACAATATAGACGAATAAGCCATGAAGAAGTCATCTGTCCTTATCCTGTCTGCTGCGTTATTATCGCAGCCCATGCTTGCCCAGCACCAGTGGTCTCTTCGCGAATGCTGCGACTACGCAGTAGCGCATAACATCAGCATCAAGCAGCAGGAGAACCAGTGCCGCCAGCAGGAGCTGAACCTCTCCAACGCCCGCAATAGTCGCCTGCCCGACCTCAGCGGCTCCATCGGCCAGAATTTCTCCTTCGGACGCGGCCTCACTGCTGACAACACGTATTCCAACACCAACACCAGCTCGACGAGCTTCTCAGTCGGCACCAGCATCCCCCTCTTCACCGGGTTCCAAATTCCCAACCAGATAAAGATGAGCCAGCTGAACCTAGAGGCCGCCACCGCCGACCTGGAGAAGGCGAAGAACGATGTCTGCATGCAGGTGGCACAGGCATACGTCCAAATACTCTACGACATGGAGATTGCCGACGTGGCACAGCGCCAGATTACCATCGACAGCCAGCAGGTGGCCCGCCTCGCAGCTCTCGTAGACAACGGCAAGGCCAGCGCTGCCCAGCTCTCACAGCAGCAGGCCACGCTCGCCAGCAGCCGCCTCACCGCCACCCAGGCTGAAAACAACCTCGCGCTGGCCCTGCTCAGCCTCACCCAGCTCCTGGAGCTCCCCACTGCCGACGGCTTCACCATCGTCCGCCCAGCCCTGTCCGTGCCCGGCGGCCCCTCCGCCGCCCTGTCCGTGCCCGGCGGTTTCCCCGCTACCCATTCCGTGCCCGGCGGTTTTCCCGCCGGGGCCCCCATCCCCTCCCCCGACGCCATCTACGCCGAAGCCCTCGGCCTGAAGCCCGAAATCGCCGCCCAGCAGCTACGCCTGAAAGCCACCGACCACAGCATCGCCATCGCTCGTGCCGGCTACATGCCCACGCTCAGCCTGAGTGGCGGCCTAGGCTCCAACTATTACACCACCAGCAAATTCCCCTCCGATAATTTCACTACCCAGATGAAGAACAACTTCTCCCAGTACATCGGACTCAATCTCAGTGTGCCCATCTTCAACCGCTTCCAGACCCGCAACAGCATCCGCAGCGCGAAGATTGAACAGGAGAACCAGCAGCTCGCCCTCGACAACACCAAGAAGACGCTCTACAAGGAAATACAACAGGTGTGCCTCAACGCCAACGCCGCCAGCGCCAAGTACGAAAGCAGCACCGTAGCCGCCCAAAGCAGCAACGACGCATTCGTCCTCATGCAGGCTAAATACGAGAACGGAAAAGCCAACATCACCGAGTTTAACGAGGCCAAGAACACCTATCTCCGCGCAGAGAGCGACCTCGTGCAGGCACGCTACGAGCTGCTCTACCAGCAGGCACTCCTCCAGTTCTACCGAGGCGAGCCTCTCCACTTCTGACAAACCCATTATAACCCATTCAGAATCTCTATGAAAATAACAAAAGTCTACACCCGAGGCGGCGACAAAGGCATGACCGACCTGGTGGGCGGCATACGGATTAGCAAGTCCGACGTGCGCCTGGAAGCATACGGCACCGTCGACGAACTCAGTTCCCACCTGGGACTGCTCGTCGCCATGCTTCCCCCCGACGATGAAGCGCGCACGCTGCTGATACGCATCCAAAACAACCTCTTCAATGTAGGTACCCACCTGGCCACCGACCAAAGCCAAACCCCGCTCTACGCATCGGCACGGCTGGCTGAAGGAGAGACAGAGCTGCTTGAACAGCACATAGATGCCATCATTGCCGCTCTGCCCGAAGCCCAAGGCTTTGTGCTGCCGGGAGGAACGACCGCTGCTGCCCAGTGCCATGTATGCAGAACCGTATGCCGCCGCGCCGAACGATGTATAGACCGACTGGCAGAGCAGGCTGCCGTCGGAGCCGACATCATCAAATATGTCAACCGACTGAGTGATTATCTGTTCGTTTTGGCAAAAATAATAAATTTTAACGCTGGACAGCAAGAAATAATATGGCAAAACGCTTGCAAATAGAAAATTTATTATTACTTTTGCGCCCGAATTTTACAACACTAATAATTTAAACACTATGTATTGGACACTAGAACTAGCATCGAAACTGGAAGACGCACCTTGGCCTGCCACCAAGGATGAACTTATTGACTATGCCATACGCTCCGGCGCTCCCCTTGAAGTCCTGGAAAACCTGCAGGAAATAGAAGACGAGGGCGATGTCTACGAGAGTATTGAAGATATCTGGCCCGACTATCCCACCAAAGAGGATTTCCTGTTCAACGAGGATGAATACTAAGAAACAAGCGAAGTAGCATTCAAGTTACTTCGCTTGTTTCTTTTTATGCTTAGCAGCCCAACATGGCTGCGGGGGAAATGCCCAGTGTGGTACATAGCAGACGAGCTATCTTTAGTGTTGGTTCTGCCCGCCCTGAAATGTAGTCGCTGATGCGTGAAGTGCTGACACCGATTTTTGCAGCCAACTGTTTCTGGTTCATTTGCTTTTCTTCGAGCGAAAGCTGTATCAACTGAGCTACAGTGGGTTTTGCAATGGGGAAATGCTCCTTCTCGTAGTCAATCACCACGTCAGACATCATCGTCAGTTCTATGGCATTACGGTCATTGGCTGGCGTGTTGTCGTCAACCATTGGCAGCAACTCTTCAATCCTTGCCAACGCAAATTCGTATTGTTCTTTTGTTATTTTACTCATAATGTTTCCTCTTTATTGTTATATTGTTGATGCATCAATTTTATCGTATTCGCTATGCGTACCCACAAAGCGTATGAAAATATATCCTATTGTGAATTTTACCACAACAATCAGCCGGTATTTGTTTCCTCTGATGTTAAACACATAATGCTGATTGCCTACATAATCAGTCGAAGGAAAGTCAACCTTTATATCCGAGAGGTTTTTCCATTGTGCCCGCTCTGCCGTGTCATACCATCGTTCGAGGGCAGATTGTGCATCTCCATGTCCTTCCGAACTGTAGAACTCCACCAGCTTTCTATGTGAAACTATTCTCATATCGGCTGCAAAGATACACAATTATTTTGAAATACAAAACTTTTCGTAAGATTATTCTTATATTTCAGAACACACTAGTAATTTTACGGTTCATGAATAGCCAGCCCAATAAGGAGGAAGCTGCTCGTACTGTTCTCAAAGCCTCACTTCCTTTCTTGAAATCTGATGAGTGTGAGAAGGTAAAGGGACAGCTCTCCTACATTGTTCAAGACATGAAGGAGGAATGCCAACAAAAACAAAGCCGTGGATTACATATGTAATACTCCGATATTTGAGCTTATCAGAAATGCAGCCACCCTTTTATGACAGTTCGTCGTTGATGTTTGCGTTTCTGGTCAAAATCAATTCATCGGTGGCAGTAATGGTTGTGTCGATGAATTTGGCAATTGGGGCGGAACAACGAAACTTGGTTTGGGTATTGATACTCTTGGCATTAGTGAAATAATAATAATTGATAAGGATTTCATTTAGCTTATTGAATTTACCACAGATAATGTGTACCTTTGCAGCATTAAGATTATAATTTATAGAAAGATATGGCAAATTTTGAATTTAGAAAGGGAAGATCCACCATAATTGGAAATAAGATGGATGATGTAGAAAATGCAGATGCACGAACTGTATTAAAGACATTCCATGTTCGTTCTATAACTCCGGTAATGGTGCGATTCTTTGAAACTAAACTTGGCTGGTTGCCATTTGATTTGTTTGCAAGCATACATAGGCAAGCGGATGAAATGACCGAGGCATTGTTGACAGAAATAGAAAATAAGCCACTTCCACCTCAAATAATACAATTATTAGAGCATGACTTGAAAAAGAAAGAACAAGTTTCTTTGTTGAAAGGAGTTTGCCTTAAAAAGGAACAACTAGGTACTTTATTTTTGCAAGCAGGTAAACGAGGATATAAATTTAGCAGCTATCGTTTCGAAGGAAAGCCCAAACAATTTGACGAAAAGGATTTGCCGTCATTTGTTCATTTGCGTAAAAATGGTAATGTCGAATTTGGTGGAGAAACCACTTTGACAAAGGGGCAAATGAAAGATCTTGTTCTGTCTTCAGATTTTCTCGTCACTCGCATCCTTGACAATGGGAGGCATTGGCATTGCTTTTTTCAGAATGCTAAAAGTTTACAAGGAAAAGAGGGAGGGAAATTTGGTTCTCAACCACATTTTCATTATATATCGGATTCTTTTGGCATATCAAAAGATGATCTAGTGAAAAGTGTAAAAAGCGGTAGCTATCCGCGTACACCTGTCCACCTGTTTTCGCCACTTTTGAACTCTAAAAAAAATAAATGGCTGATTTTCAGTAGAAAAGTTCCTGAAAATTTGGATTTTGGGGTGTCCCGCACTATCTTTGCAGCATGTTTGTACGCAAGAAACCCAACAAGTCTGGCTCGGTCAGTGTCCAAGTGGTGGCAAAGACCAGGAGCCGCAGGCAGAAGGTTATCAAGTCCATCGGTTCCAGCAAAGATCCGAAGGAGATAGAGCGTCTTATGGCAGAGGGGCGCGACTATATCAACCGCCACCACGAACCTCTGCTGCCAGGTATTGATGAAGAGGAGATTGGCTTTGAGCGTTTTCTCGGCCAGCTGAACAATTCGCAGATACAGGTGATTGGGCCTGAACTGGTATTTGGCAGGCTCTATGACAGAATCGGCTATGACAAGATACCAAGCGAGATGTTCCGCCACATGGTCATCTGCCGCCTGTTCAACCCCGGCAGCAAGCTGAAGACCGTGGACTATCTGGAACGCTACCTTCATGTGAGATACAGCCTGAGCAAAGTCTACCGTTTCCTTGACAATCTCTGCTATCGTCCAGGGGAAGACGAAGAGGAAGTGGTGGAGAAGAAAGGTGAGAATGTCCCTGGTACCGATGAGGGCAGGAAAAGCGATGCCGGGCAGAAGAAGGGACAGGACTACAAGACCATTGTCGAGCAGATATCCTACGAGCATACGAAGAAGGTCGTGGGCGGCGAGGTGACGGTTTGCTTCTACGACATGACGACGCTGTATTTTGAGGCGGCAGAGGAGGACGAGCTGCGCAAATGCGGATTCTCGAAGGACGGCAAGCACTCCTTCCCGCAGATATTCCTCGGCCTGCTCGTCGCATCGGGCGGCAATCCCATCGGCAATGAGATATACGAGGGCAACATCTCCGAGGGCAAGACCATTATCCCCGTGGTCCAGGCACTGGCCGACCGTTTCGGATTCGGCAAGCCCGTTGTCGTCGCAGACGCAGGCCTTTTGAGCAAGGACAACA
>JAILFU010000022.1 GCA_024697405.1 Prevotella sp. | reverse complement strand
GAGGTTGAGGAACAAATTGATTTTTACAATCTTGACATGATTATCGCCGTAGGCTATCGTGTATCATCCGCCCGTGCAACGAAGTTTCGCATCTGGGCTACGAAGATACTGAATGATTATATCCGTAAAGGGTTTGTGTTAGATGATGAGCGTCTGAAACAGGGCAAGGCTGTATTTGGAAAAGACTATTTCCGCGAGTTGTTGGAGAGAGTCAGAAGCATACGTGCCAGTGAACGCCGTATCTGGCAGCAAATAACAGACATTTATGCAGAATGTTCTTACGACTACGACCGCAACTCCCCTACGACACGTGAGTTTTATCAGATGATACAAAACCGTTTCCACTATGCCATCACAGGGCAGACGGCTCCCGAAATAATCTTCACCCGTGCAGACCACAGCAAAGAACACATGGGGCTACAGACGTGGAAGAATGCACCAGACGGAAGGGTATTGCTTAGTGACACGAAGGTTGCTAAGAACTATTTGCCAGAAAAGGAGATACGGCAATTGGAAAGAGCCGTGACAGGCTATTTCGACTATATAGAAGACTTGATAGAGCGGGAAAATGCTTTCAACATGAAGCAGTTTGCTGCCTCAGTCAATGAATTCCTGACTTTCAGACGATATGCGCTACTGCCAGATAAAGGCAAGGTGAGCAGAGAAGAAGCAGACCGAAAGGCGGAAGAAGAATATCGGCTGTTTAATCCTACCCAGAGGATAGATTCAGATTTCGACAAAGAACTACGGGGTCTGTTCGATGCAGAATAACTATTCTATATAGATTGTGGGTAACTCGAAAAGAGAGGGTTTCAACAGAAGAAAATAGAAACGATATGGAAGAAAACAAAGGACAAATATTGCTTTATCAGACCCCAGACGGAGAGTCACGTATAGAGGTTACGTTGCAGGGAGAGACCGTGTGGCTCAGTCTTGACCAGATGGCAGAACTGTTTCAGCGCAATAAGTCAACTATCTCCCGACACATCAAGAATGTGTTTGAAGAGGGGGAACTGGATAAGGATATGGTAGTTGCAAAATTTGCAACCACCACTCAACATGGTGCAATTGAGGGGAAAACGCAAAGTCACATGGTTGACTTTTACAACCTCGATATGATTATCAGCGTTGGTTACCGTGTTCATTCTTGACCGTACCTTCAACCGTAGATGTCACCCAAGATGTCACCCAAGGTGGCACTCAAGGTGATACTCAAGGTGATACTCAAGGTGATACTCAAGGTGATACTCAAGGGAAAACGCTTGATATATGGATTGAAGAACAGATTAGAAATAATCCAAAGATCACTACCGAGGAATTGGCAAGAATAAGTAAAAAAGGACTTGCGACTATCAAACGCCATATTGGAAAACTTACTCATATCAAATATGTCGGCAGCGGCTATAGCGGTCATTGGGAAATTGTTGAAAACAATATAGGGTCATAATTGAGAGACAATGACAGTGGAGTATCTTGGCAATCAGGAACTATTGAAACTGAGGAAGACGGCATTCTTGGCTTCGAGCACCATTTCTTCGGAAACGGTGCTGCAAGTGTACGACTGGGCGACTGAGATGCGCAATCGTGGGGAGTGTGTGGTCAGCGGCTTCAGTAGCAAACTGGAGCAAGACGTGCTTCACTTCCTGCTGAAAGGCAGCCAGCCTATCATTCTTGTATTGGGCCGACAGATGTATCGGGACATCCCCAGTGAGTTAAAAGAAGCGTTGGCTCAGAACCGCCTGTTGATGATCTCCGTCAGTAATGCCACCCGCCAGTCAAAGGCAACAGCAATGGCCAGGAACAGATATGTATGTGAAATGGCAGACAGGATTCTGTTCGTCGGAGTGACCGAACAGAGTAGTTTGTATGCCTATAAAAACAAATATCAGAATAAACTCGAAAAAAGTATATGACACTAAGAAGAAGCGGTAGTCAAACTTCCCTAGGTTGCCATAGGTGTGCATGAGGTCGAACTTGGGTGTCAGCAACTGGTGGTCAAAATACAGGCGGTCGCACTCCCAGAACATGTGGGGCATCGTGTCGTAATCTGCTATCCCACAAACGGAACTTGATAAAGGACTGGCATAAGCAAGGATTATCAAAAAGAGTGATATTCATCATATTCGAGCGGTTGAGGATGGTTGCAGTAATAAAAACTGTTAATTTGTTGGTTTGCTCCCTGCTAATGTGTACCTTTGCAAAATAAAAAGGAAAGACCATGGGATTTTGGAAAACGTTCTTCGGGGGAGAGAGTGACCCCGAGGAGGAGAAGAAGAATGCTGAGGAGCGTAACTTCGACCTGCTGAAATATGACGGTGTGAAGGCGATGCGCCTCGGACAGGTGGACTATGCCGTGAAATGTTTCCAGAAAGCACTGGAGACGAAGGACGACCCGGAGGTTCGCGACTACCTCTCGCGGGCTTTCCTGCGGCTGGGGATGACGGACGAGGCGCTGGCAGAGCTGAAGATGCTCATCGGCAGCGAGCCGCAGAACGTCAACCTGATGATGCTGGCTGCCAGCGTGGCCTACATGAAGGAGGACTACGGGGAGATGACGGCGCTCTGCGAGCAGGCCCTGGAGGTGGATGCCGACCACGCCTTGGCGCATCTCCTCTATGCCAAGGCCGAGCTGGGACAGGGAAACCTGGTGCAGGGCATCGCACGGCTGACAAAGACCATCGTCCTGGACGAGCGGCTGGTGGAACCCCGCCTGCTGCGCGGACAGACGCTGCTGGCGATGGGCGACCTGAAGGGTGCGGAGGACGACGTGGAATGGCTGACAACATATACGGAGGACAACGAGGACGTGCTGCTGCTCCAGGCACGGCTGACGGAGGCCAAGGGCTGTCACGACGAAGCCCTCGCTGCATACGGCAGGGTGATAGAAGTGAACCCCTTCCAGGTGGATGCCTATCGGGAGCGGGGGAGGATACGCTACTACCTCGGCGACAAGCAGGGAGCCAAGGAGGACATGGAGAAGGTGCTGGAGCTGAATCCGGAGGGAGCCGCCGACGTGAACGGCGAGTACTCGGCAGAGGGCATAGAGCAGAAGGTGAAGCAGGCCTATTCGAACCTGAACCCCTTCGGCATTTAGACCCCTCCTAACGACCCCTCCTAGCCTCCCCGAAGGGGAGGGATTGGCCCTTACGTTTGGGATGGGCTATTTAGAGTTTAGCGTTTAGAGGCTAATCATAACTCAACTTTCTGAAGTATGAAAAACGACCACAGACAGCACAGATTTGAAGGATTTTCTTTCGGTTTTAGCGGCCAAGCCGCCACTCTGTTTGGATGACACAGATTCCATTCGGCGCAGCTAATCTGTGGAATCTAGAAGAAACCTGCGAAAACGGCGACAACCATGCGCAGCAAAAATCTGCGAAATCTGTGGTAAAATAGAACTAGCGAAACTTGAATAAATAGTAAATAGTAAATTGTCAAATAGTAAATTATTAATTACTCATTACTAATTATAAATGAGAGTAAACACAGGATATAACCGCGAGGGCGACTACGAGCATCTGGTGGTTGACGAGGAGGCTCCGCTGCTGGAATGGCTGCTGCGCCACGCTGGCGGGAGCCGCACCAAGGTGAAGGCCACGCTGCAGGGTAGGGGCATCAAGGTGAACGGGAAGACCGTCACGCAGTTTGACTTCCCCCTGAAGCCGGGCATGAAGGTGGCCGTGAGCAAGACGAAGCGCAACCAGCAGTCGTTCAAGAGCCGCTACGTGAAAATAGTCTACGAGGACCGCTGGCTCATCGTCGTGGAGAAGCAGACGGGCATCCTCTCGATGGCTGCGGGACACTCGTCGCTGAACGTGAAGAGCGTGCTCGACGACTATTTCAGGAAGAGCCGTCAGAAGTGTACGGCTCACGTGGTGCACAGGCTCGACCGTGACACCAGCGGTCTGATGGTCTATGCCAAGGACATCGACACCGAGCAGGTGCTGGAGCACAACTGGCACCAGATAGTCTACGACCGCCGCTATGTGGCGGTGGTCAGCGGCGAGATGGAGCACGACGAGGGGACCATTGAGAACTGGCTGAAGGACAACAAGGCGTACATCACCTATTCCTCGCCCGTGGACAACGGCGGCAAGCTGGCCATCACGCATTTCCATGTGCTCGACCGCACCACCGAGCATTCGCTGGTGGAGTTTCGGCTGGAGACGGGGCGCAAGAACCAGATCCGTGTGCACAGTGCCGACATGGGGCACCCCGTCTGCGGCGACACGAAATACGGCAATGGCGACGACCCGCTGCACCGCCTCTGCCTGCATGCATGGCTGCTTTGTTTCAACCATCCCGTCACGGGAGAACCCTTGGAGTTTGAGACACCTGTACCTACTTCGTTCAAGCAATTGTTTAAGAGATGAGTAACGCCGGATTTTATATTTTCGCACTCGTGGCCATCGTCATTGCCGCGCTTGTCTTGAAGCATGTCATCACCTGCCTCATGCGCAGCATCGTCATCGTAGTGCTGCTGGTTATCCTGGCCTTGGCCTATTATTTCTTCATCGGCCAGTACGACCCGGAGATGCACGACGCCGTGGAGAACGCGCTGCAGAAATATGCTGAATAGTCGGCGGGAAATCGCCATTTGTAAATAGGAAATCCCCCACCAACGAATAGGGATTTCCTTTTTTCTGTTCAAGGAGATTGTATTATCTTTGCAGCATAAAAAGTAACACTAAAATCTTTACGACGATGAAACAGACAGCTTTTTTGTTCAAGTCACTTATGGTGGTGACAATGATGGGATGGTC
Source organism: Prevotella sp. (assembly GCA_024697405.1). Lineage (GTDB taxonomy): Bacteria > Bacteroidota > Bacteroidia > Bacteroidales > Bacteroidaceae > Prevotella. The sequence continues at coordinate 24,851 of JAILFU010000022.1, read as the reverse complement.
GTTGATGAGCCACGCCCAGAGGTATGAAATAGAGCGTGGCCGGGTGTATTTCGGCGATGAGGTCTTGATGCACGCCGATGCCCGGAGCTTCGTTGACTTAGGCTGCGGCTATGCGAAAGACCGGACGAACGTGTATATGAATGGCCATGTGCTTGAAAATGTCGACCCGTCGACGTTTCGCTTGAAAGAGCGTTCTACCTGGCGGCACCGTAGGCATGATGAGGCTGACGAGCCTGGCCCTGAGTCCAGAGGTTATTACAAGACCACGTTTAACGTCTACTACGGCGACAAGAAGATTGACGCCATGGCCTCCTCTTTTGTGGAGCTGGGCGGCGGCTATGCCAAGGACGCCTTCAACGTCTACTATTTCGGCGATAAGCTAAAAGGCTGCATGGCAGCTAATTTCGTGATATTGGAAGGTGGCTATGCCAAGGATGCCTTCAGCGTTTTCTACCGGGGGAGCAAGGTGGAAGGTGCCATGGCCTCGTCGTTCAAATATACGGGCAACGGGTATGGCGAGGATCTTTTTAATGTCTTCTACAAGGGGAAGAAATTGAAATAGGAAGACACCCTGGCACTGAGGGGAGCGTTTGTGGAGAGAAAGAAGAGAGGGAGCCAGATGGCTCCCTCTTCTGTTTTACTGATGCTGTTCACGCAGGAGGTCGTTGACCGTCTTCACGGGGTTGAACGTGCCGAGGGGCACTTCGACGAATACCGTCGACCAGTCGCTCATGGCTCCGTTCCACAGGCCGGGCAGCTCGAGTGCTTTCAGCTCCTTGCCGCTCTTCGACTTAGAGGAGATGAAGCCTGTGCTCTTGTCTACAAAGTCGGGCAGGTTGAACGGCTGGCCCTTGTAGTCCTTCACGGCGCACACCAGGTCGACGGGGTTGAAGTGGGTGCCCTGGGTGAACATCTTCATGTACTCCTCGTTGTTGGTGTCAATCTGCGAGCTCTCCAGTATCTGCAGGCTCACGGTGCCGTCCTGGTTGTAGGTGAGGAACGGTCCGCCGCCCGGCTCGCCCACGTTTTTCACCACGCCGCATACACGCATGGGGCGGTTGAGCTTGCGGCGCAGGTAGTCGGCATCGACCTTGTTGTCCTTGGGCTGGCAGCAGAGCTCTTTCTCCACGAACTGGGCAATCTCGGCGAGCTGTGCCTCTGTGGGGGTGGCGTCGAGGATGTTCAGATAGTGGAAAGCCTTCTGCTGCAGACCGACCAGCACGCCGGCGATGACCTGCTTCCACTCCACGGTTTCGGGCTTCAGCCGGTCGGGCACCACATTGTCGATGTTTTTGATGAAGATGACGTCGGCCTCAATCTCGTTCAGGTTCTCGATGAGCGCGCCGTGACCGCCGGGACGGAAAAGCAGACTGCCGTCGGCCTCGCGGAAGGGTGTGTTGTCGGGATTGGCGGCAATGGTGTCGGTGGAGGGTTTCTGCTCAGAGAAGGTGATGTCGTACTTGATGCCGTATTTCTGTGCGAAGCCGTCGGCTTTCTCGGCCACTTTCTGGCGGAAGAAGTCCATGTGTTCGTGACTTACGGTGAAGTGCACGTGTGCCTCGCCGTTGCTGGCGGCATAGAGTGCACCCTCCACGAGGTGCTCCTCCATCGGCGTGCGTGCGTCGTTGTCGTATCTGTGGAAGAGGAGCATGCCCTTGGGCAGCTGTCCGTAGTTCAGGCCTTCGGGCTTCAGCATCTGAGCGGCCACAGCCTTGTAGCAGCCCTCGGCCATCAGCGCCTTGATGCTTTTGCCCAGGTTCTTCTGGCAGGCGGCGTCGAGTGCGTCGTAGAAGGCGAACTTCTCGATTTCGGCGAAATACTTCTTCTCGAAATCGGTGGTGGGCACGTCGTAGTCGGCTTCCACGAAGGCGAACATGTTCTTGAACATGCGGCTGGCGGCTCCGCTGGCAGGCACGAATTTCACCACGCGGTGACCCTCGGCCTTGTATTGTTCCCACCGGTCAACGTATTGCTTCCGCTCGTCGGCTGTAGGGGCCACGATGCCGTTGCCCACGGCAGCAGCTGCTTCCAGACGGAGGAAGGGGAAGCCGGTTTCAAACTGGTGGAGCTGGTTCTCTACCTGCTCCTTGGCGATGCCGCGTTGGGCAATCTGCTGCAAGTCTTTCTCTGAAAGGTTCATAGTATTCGTTTTTTTATTTGTTTACCCTCCTCAATCCCCCTGAGGGGGCTTCCCTTCGGAGAGGCTAGGAGGGGTTTCTTGTATCTTTTAGTTCAGCGCCAGCTCGATGTTGTGCTCCTTGGCCATGCGGCGCATGTTGAGCAGGGCGTAGCGCATGCGTCCCAGCGAGGTGTTGATGCTGACGCCGGTCAACATGGCAATCTCCTTGAACGACAGCTGCTGGTAGTAGCGCATGTAGACCACCTCGCGCTGTGGGGCGGGCAGTGCGTCCATCATCCGCTTCACGTCGATGAGCACCTGCTCGTTCACCAGTTCCGACTCGCGGTAGGAGTCGAGCACCGATGCGCCGCTCAGGTTCTGCAGGTCGTTGTCTTCGTTTGGCTCCACGATGTGCTGGCTCTGCTGCTGGCGGTACCAGTCCATGATGCAGTTATGGGCTATGCGAGTAATCCAGAACATGAACTTGCCCGAGTCGGTGTATTGTCCGTGCTGGAGCTTGGTGATGACCTTCACAAAGGTCTCCTGGAAGATGTCATCGGCAATGTCGTGGTCGTGGACAACGAACATGATGTAGGTGAACAACTTGCTTTGCGTGCGAGCCAAAAGTTCATCGAAAGCAGAATTATTGCCTTTTACATAGAGCAGGGCCAACGCTTCGTCGGTCACCCCTTCAAATTTCTTCATATCTGTTTTGTTTTGTTATGAAGTAAATTTCTCTCCTATAGGCAATAAATGTTTTGTTTGTGAGTTATTAATAAGATTATCGCGTGCAAAGGTATGGAATAAATCTGAAACCGCCAAATTTTTCCGTCTTTTTTTTCGCTTTACCGCTTTTTCCTCCCGTTTTTCCTTTTCTTTCTCGCCTTTTCGCTCTTTTCCTTTTTTGTCTTTAACAAAGCTCCACCTTGTTGATGTCCTGCTCTTTCTCGCAGTAGTGACAGGTCAGGATGCCGTCGGACACATGGAAGTGGGTGGCCATCGGCTCGTTGTTGGTGATGCACTTGGGATTGTTGCACTTCACGATGCCGCGAATCTCGTCGGGCGTCACCACAGCCTTCTTCTCCACCACCTCGTAGTCGCGGATGATGCTAAGGATGACGTTGGGGGCAACCACCGAGAGGCGTGAGATCTCGTCGTCGGTGAAGAACTTGTCCGACACTTTGATAATGCCCTTGCTGCCCACCTTCTGCGAGGGGTAGTTGATGCCGATGGTGACAGGGGTCTTCAGGTCGAAGAGTCCCAGCAGGCTGGCCACTTGGTAGGTCTTCTCAGCGGGTATGTGGTCGATGACGGTGCCGTGCTCAATGGCGGCAACCAGGCGTTCTTTCTTGTTCATGGGATGATAGTCTTGTCGTTTTTAACTTCGTCGAGGCTGATGCCGAGCACGTCGCAGAAGATGGCCTCACGGGCGAAGAGGCCGTTGCCGGCCTGCTGGATGTAGTAGGCGTGCGGGTTGTCGTCCACCTCGTAGGCAATCTCGTTTACGCGGGGTAGGGGATGGAGTATCTTCATGTTGGGCTTTGCGCTCTTCAGCATGTCGTTGTTCAGCACGTAGACGTTCTTCACGCGCTCATACTCCATCAGGTCGGAGAAACGCTCCTTCTGCACACGTGTCATATAGAGAATGTCGGCGTCGGCGATGATCTTCTCGTTGAAGGCAGTATGCTCCTGGAAACGTATGCCGTGCTCTTTGCAGTAGAGCTTGTATTCCTGGGGCATGGCCAGCTCCTTGGGGGCCACGAAGTGGAACGTAGGGTTGAAGTGGCGCATAGCCATCAGCAGGGAGTGGACGGTGCGGCCGTACTTCAGGTCGCCCACCATATATATATTAAGGTTGTCGAGCGTGCCCTGCGTCTTGTAGATGCTGTAGAGGTCGAGCATGCACTGCGAGGGGTGCTGGTGGGCACCGTCGCCGGCGTTGACAATGGGAACGGGGGCCACCTCCGAGGCATAGACGGCAGCGCCCTCGATGTAGTGGCGCATCACGATGACGTCGGCATAATTCGATACCATGAGAATGGTGTCCTTCAGCGTCTCGCCCTTAGTGCCGCTGGTGATTTTGGGGTCGGCGAAACCGATGACACGGGCGCCGAGGCGGTTGGCGGCGGTCTCGAAGGAGAGCCTCGTGCGGGTGGACGGCTCGAAGAAGAGCGTGGCCACCACCTTTCCCTTCAGCAGCTCCCTGTTCGGGTGCTTTTCAAACTGTTCTGCCAGCTCAATCATGTAGAGAATCTTCTCCTTCGTGAGGTCGGCAATAGTTACAAAGTTGTGCTTGTCCATTATTGACTTAAGTTATTTCGTTTGCAAAGGTACAAAAAAAAATGAATATTGAGAATCGGGAATAGAGTTTTTTTTGTACCTTTGCAACAAAATTGTAAAATCCACTAGAAAGAAAGAGTAATGAAAGCATTTGTTTTTCCCGGACAGGGAGCACAGTTCGTAGGCATGGGCAAAGACCTCTACGAGAACAACGAGACAGCCAGACAGTTATTTGAGCAAGCCAACGAGATTCTGGGCTACAGAATCACCGACATCATGTTTGACGGCACCGACGACGACCTGAAGCAGACCAAGGTCACCCAGCCCGCAGTCTTCCTCCATTCCGTCATTTCCGCCATCTGCATGGGCGATGACTTCCAGCCGCAGATGACCGCCGGCCACTCGCTGGGCGAGTTCTCAGCCCTGGTGGCTGCCGGCGCACTCAGCTTTGAGGATGGCCTGAAGTTGGTCTATGCCCGTGCGATGGCTATGCAGAAGGCCTGCGAGGCACAGCCCTCGACGATGGCCGCCATCATTGGCCTGCCCGATGAGAAAGTAGAGGAAATCTGCGCCGCCATCAACCGCGAGGGACATGTGGTGGTCTGTGCCAACTACAACAATCCCGGACAGCTGGTCATCTCGGGCGACATTGAGGCAATCAACGAGGCTTGCGAGCAGCTGAAGGCTGCCGGCGCCAAGCGAGCGCTGCCCCTGAAGGTGGGCGGAGCTTTCCATTCGCCGCTTATGCAGCCCGCCAAGGATGAGCTGCAGGCCGCCATCGAGGCCACGGAGTTTAAGATGCCTAAATGTCCTGTCTACCAGAACGTGGACGGCAAGCCGCATACCGACGCCGCCGAGATCAAAGCTAACCTCATTGCGCAGCTCACCAGCAGCGTGCGCTGGACACAATGCGTGCAGAACATGATTGCCGACGGTGCCGACGACTTCACCGAGTGCGGCCCGGGCAAGGCCCTGCAGGGCATGATTGTCAAGATCAACCGCGAGGTCAGCGTGCATTCTATCTAATACTGGGAGCAGGAGGCAGAAAGAGAGAGGTCTTTAGATAAAAAGATTCGATTCCCTTTATTGTTATAAGCGCGGGTGGCATTTTGAGTGCTGCTCGCGCTATTTTTGATGTCTGGCTTTCTTGGCTGTAACTAATGTCGACTAGTCCGCTAAGTGCCAATGTAGTTCGAGCAGCTCATCTTTTATGCGTATTGCGCGCACGCGCGAAAGACCTAATTTTTATTGATATAAATCAAATATTAGGGGATAAATATCAAAAAGCAAGGGTAGGGTAGGGGATTATTTCTTACTTTTGCAACTGATTAAGAAAACCAAATATGAAGAGCAGTATTCTAGAGGGGCGACAGGCATTGAAGGCCGAGATAGAGAGGACAGCTGAAGTGGCTGGCTATCTTTGGCAGAATGGTTGGGCAGAGCGCAACGGCGGAAACATCACGGTGAACATCAGCGAGTTTGCTGACGACAAGATGCGCAGCCTGCCCGCCATCAGCGATGTGAAGTCTATCGGCATCACGCTGCCAGCCCTGAAAGGCTGCTACTTCTACTGCAAGGGAACGGGCAAGCGCATGCGCGACTTGGCTCGTCAGCCCATGCAGAACGGTTCTGTGATTCGCATCCTCGACGACTGCGCATCATACGTCATCATTGCCGACGAGCCTGTCATGCCCACCAGTGAGCTGCCCAGCCACCTCATTGTGCATGCACGCCAGATAGAGACAGGCAGCGGCTATAAGGCCACTGTACATACCCATCCCATAGAGCTGGTGGCCATGAGCCACAAGCGAGAGTTCCTGGGCAAGGACGTGCTGACGCGTATCCTCTGGTCGATGATTCCTGAGACGAAGGCTTTCTGCCCGCTGGGTTTGGGCATCGTACCCTATACGCTGCCTGGCTCGAACGAGCTGGCCGAGGCCACCCTGAAAGAGTTGGAGGAGTATGACGTGGTGATGTGGGAGAAGCATGGTGTCTTTGCCAAGGGCAAGGACGTGATGGACGCCTTCGACCAGATAGACGTCCTCTCAAAGAGTGCAAAAATATATATTGCCTCACGCAGCATGGGTTTCGAGCCGGAAGGCATGAGCGATGCCCAGATGCAGGAGATGACCCGTGCCTTCAACCTGCCGAGGTGAGCGCCGTGAAGTGAAAAACAACTACTGACTAATATATATACATACACTTATTTACAGTAATAACTTTTCATAGTTTTTTTGCCCTCGCCGCTGTGAAGCGCCGGGGGTGTTTTTATGCTCTATTGCCAATAAGTGTTCACTTGCTTTTCTTCAGCAGGCGGTCGATGGCTCGGTCAAGCGACTCGGTGGGCTCTATAATGTTGTAGTCCTGCCAGAAGGTGGGGTCGCGGAAATAGTCCACCTTGTCGAAGAAGGCGTCGCGCTGGTCGAACGACTCACGTCCGCGAATAGGCTCCACCGTGTCACCGTCGTGGCGGCTGGTGACTACCATTTCGCAGCAGGCCGTAAAGGCTGTGGCGAAGAGCCGGCGGCGCCAGTCGCAGTTGAAGCGGAAGGTAGTGCGCACATAGCTGATGCGTGTCAAGTCACCCTCCTGATGATAGTCCACCAGCAGCGACAGCTCCTTCGGGCGGAAGCGCACGCCAGCGGGCTTGCGCACCAGCATCATCCGGGTTGCCTTGTCACGGTCGCTCACGTCGAGGTTCAGCTCTACACGGGTAAAGGCCAGCGTCTCCTGGTCGATGTACAGCAGACCGTAGTAGAGGGCGTATTCTTCCACAACTTGCGGGCTGATGCTCACCACATACTGGAGGCGGTCGCCGATGGTGGTGGGCTGCTCCATCTTCATGGCATATTTTTTCAGCTCTTCCTCATTCAGCAGGAGGTCAAGGTTCTTCACTACGTCCAGCTGTACGGGAGTCACCGGCCCGCCGGTCACCTTCACGCTCAGCGTGTCACGCTGATTCGGGCTGAGCAGGCGGCGTCCCTTGCGTATGGCCACGCGGTCTCGCCCGCTGCCGTGCCCATAGCCAGTCTTGTACATGTCGACAACGCCTTCGGCCACCATGATATAGTGCTGCCGCTTCATAGCCGTCTCCCGGTAGAAGCAATGGTACAGCTCGGGCTGCCGACTATAGTTCTTCGGAATCTTCCTGATGGCAGCGTCCACCAGTTCACGCGGGTCGCTGTAGGCCTGTACCAGCACTTCCTGCAGCTGTACAGTAGTGGGCTGTAGGCGTATGCGCAGTCCGTCGACCGTGTTCCCTCTGCCGTCCACCTTCACGTTCTGAGCGCGATAGCCCACGTGCGACACGATGATGCTTGTCAGCGTGTTGTCCGATTTCAGCAGGAAGAATCCGTCGTCGTTGGTCACCACCGTCTGGCCACCGCCGCTGACGTTTGCACCCTTGACCACCTGGCCCGTAGCCCCGCTCACTACGGTGCCGCTTACGGTCATTCGTTCCTGTGCCCCTATGCTCAAGCACATCAGCGTCAGCAAAAAGCTAAGTACAAATATGCGTCTTTTCATTTGTTCAAAATTTAGTTCTCTAGTTCGATGCAAAGATACAAAAGTAATTAGTACCATCTACAACTCTGCAAGTTAAAAAAAACTAAAGGTGAGGAAATAACTCCCCAGCTTCACGCATAACTCCTAACTCTTTTGTACCTTTGTGGCAAACTTTCGAAACAAAAACTGCGAAGACATGCTGCGAACTTTGTACAATCAGATAGGCGAGTATTGGCGGGCATCGCTGGCTACTCCCTTGCTGACGGCGCTGGAGGTGGTGATGGACGTGCTGATACCTTACGTCACAGCCATGCTCATCGACCGGGGCATCATGGCCGGCGACATGCAGGCTGTTTACCGATATGGGTTGCTAATGGTGGGTATGGCCCTGCTGTCGCTGCTCTTTGGCATCCTGGCCGGACGTGTGTCAGCCTACGCCTCGACGGGCTTTGCGTCGAACCTGCGGCGGGCCATGTACCGTAACATCCAGACGTTCTCGTTCCAGGACATCGACAAGTTCAGCACCAGTGGCCTGGTCACGCGCATGACTACCGATGTGAACTCGCTGCAGAACGCGTTCCAGCAGATTCTTCGTGTCACCGTCCGTGCTCCCTTCCGCCTGCTGCTTAGCATCGTGATGTGTCTGGTCATCGACCCTCGGCTGTCGCTCATCTTCATCATTGCGATGTTGGTGCTGGGCTTCAGCCTCTATTTCATCATTTCCTGTGTGGCGCGGCTGTTCCAGCAGGTGTATGTGAAGTATGATGAGCTGAACCAGAGCGTGCAGGAGAATGTGACGGGCATCCGCTTGGTGAAGGCATTTGTGCGTGAGGACTATGAGAACCGTAAGTTTGCAAAGGCTGCCGACGGCCTGTACCGCCTCTACACGAAGGCCGAGAGCCTGATGGCGCTGAACCACCCTGTGATGAACATCGTAGTCTATGGCTGTATCATTGCCCTCTCGTGGTGGGGTGCGCAGTTCATCGTGAGTGGCACGCTGACAACGGGCGAGCTGACATCGCTGTTCACCTACGTCATGTCCATCCTTCAGGCGCTGATGATGCTCTCAATGATATTTGTCATGCTGACGCAAAGTGCCGCCTCGGCCAAGCGTGTCAGCGAGGTGATAGAGCTGCGGCCCAGCATCTCAAACCCGGAGAACCCTGTAGAAGAGGTTGCCGACGGCAGCATAGAGTTCCGGGAGGTGCGCTTCGACTATGACAGTGAAGAAAGGGCGAAGAGCGGTGAGGCCCACAAGCGTTCTGCCCTCTTCAACGTCAGCTTCCGCATAGAAAGTGGCGAGACCATCGGCGTCATCGGCGGTACAGGCTCGGGAAAGTCGACGCTGGTCAACCTCATCAGCAGGCTCTACGACACTTCGAAGGGCGAAGTACTGGTGGGCGGGCGCAATGTCAGGGACTACGACCTGACGGCACTGCGCAATGCCGTCAGCGTGGTGCTGCAGAAGAACACGCTGTTCAGCGGCTCGGTGCTCGCCAACTTGCGCTGGGGCAAATCCGACGCCACCATCGAGGAATGCCGGGAGGCTTGCCGTATGGCCCAGGCCGACGACTTCATCATGGAGATGCCGCAGGGCTATGACACGAAGATAGAACAGGGCGGCACGAATGTCAGCGGCGGCCAGAAGCAGCGCTTGTGCATAGCCCGCGCTCTGCTGAAGCGGCCCCTCATCCTGGTGCTCGACGACTCCACGTCGGCCTGCGACACACGCACCGATGCACTCATCCAGCAGGCTTTCCGCAAACAGCTGCCTGAGATGACGAAGCTCATCATTGCCCAGCGTATCAGCAGTGTGGAACACTGCGACCGCATACTCGTGATGGACAACGGCGTGGTGACGGGCTTCGACACCCATGAGCGGCTCTTGGCCACGAATGCGCTGTACCGCGAGATTTACGACATACAGACGGCCGATCGCGGCGATTTTGACAAGAAAGGAGGTGACGCATGAGACAACCATCATTCGACCGTGGCCCACGTGGCCCGCACGGACAGGCAGGTTTTCAGCCTGTGTCGAAGCAGCAGAAGCAAGTCATGCTGCGCCTGTTCGGCTTTGTGCTGAGGCATTATAAGTTCAGCATCGTCACGGTGCTGGCGTGCATCGTGGTGAGCAGCATCACGTCGCTCTTCTCCACGCTCTTCACCCGGACACTCATCGACGACTACATCACGCCGCTGACGCAGATGGCCAATCCCGAGTATAGCTCACTGCTGCAAGCGCTCTTCCGCCTGGGTCTAATCCTGCTGTTGGGTGTCATCGCCTCTTATGCCTACAACCGCCTGATGATCAATGTGTCGCAAGGCACGATGCTGCGACTGCGCAAACAGATTTTCGAGCGTATGGAGCGGTTGCCCATCAGCTATTTCGACACTCATTCGCATGGCGAGCTGATGTCGGTATATACCAACGATGTCGACTCGCTGCGTCAGATGATTTCAACGGCGATGGCCCAGGTCTTCTCCAGCATTATCACCATTGTGGCTACGTTCACGTCGATGGTGGTGCTCTCCATTCCCCTGACGCTGGTGAGCATTTTCATTGCCTTAGTGATGATGGTGACAACGACGAAGCTGGGCAAGTGGTCGCGTGGCTACTTCCGCACGCAGCAGGAGAGTCTGGCCGGCGTGAACGGATTCATCGAGGAGATGATGACTGGGCAGAAGGTCGTGAAGGTGTTCTGCCACGAGCAGCAGGCCATTGGGGAGTTTGAGACCATCAACGAGCGGCTGCGCGCTTCGGCCTACAACGCCAACAAGATAGCCAACGTGGTGATGCCCGTGAATGGCAACCTGGGTAACATGGGCTATGTGCTCCTGGCCGTCGTGGGTGCCGCACTGGCTATTTCCCCGTCCTCCGTCCTCCATTCTCCATTCTCCATTACGTTGGGAACGATTGTCGCTTTCCTCCAGCTGAACAAAAGCTTCACACAGCCCATCAGCCATGTGTCGCAGCAAATCAACTCTGTGCTCAATGCCTCGGTGGGTGCCGAGCGCGTCTTCGCCCTTGGCGATGCCGAGCCTGAGGTGGACAATGGCGTCTGGAGCATGGAAAACGGACAATGGGTTGGTCCTAAGACTGAGGCAGAAGTTCTCCATTCTCACTCTTCAGCCCTCAACTCCCGGCCTGTTCAGGGTGATGTGGATTTCAAGCAAGTGGACTTCGGCTACGTGCCTGAGAAACAGGTGCTCTTCGACATCAACATCAACACCCAGCCCGGCCAGAAGATTGCTTTTGTGGGCGGTACGGGTGCTGGAAAGACCACCATCATCAACCTCATCAACCGCTTCTACGACATCCAGAAGGGCAGCATCATCTATGATGGTATCCCCATCACCGACATTCAGAAAAACGCCTTGCGCCGCAGCATGACTATCGTGCTGCAGGAGACGCACCTGTTCACGGGTACGGTGCTCGACAACATCCGCTATGGATGTCTGGAAGCTTCGGATGAAGACTGCATCAAAGCGGCACAACTAGTTGGTGCCCATGATTTTATACGTCGTTTGGCCAATGGCTACCAGACTATGCTGCAAGGCGACGGAGGCAACCTCTCGCAAGGCGAGCGGCAGCTGCTGGCCATTGCCCGTGCTGCCGTGGCCAACCCGCCGGTGCTCATCCTCGACGAGGCCACCAGCTCTATCGACACTCGCACAGAACAGCTGGTGCAGCGTGGCATGGATGCCATCATGCAGGGGCGCACCACCTTCGTCATCGCCCATCGGCTCAGCACCGTGCGCAACGCTCACCAGATTATCGTTCTCGACCACGGACGCATAGCCGAGCATGGCACCCACGAAGAGCTGCTTGCCCAGAAAGGACAATACTACGAGCTGTATATGGGTAATCAGATTGACTGATGATTGTACCGAGAGTTGGCTAGCTCTTCGAAGAGCTGCTTCCACTGCATCATCACCTGGTCGGCATCGTAGTGCCTGACGCGTTCAATGGCTGCGGCTGAGAAGTTCTTACGTATCGTTTCGTTTTCAATAAGTGTGCAGAGCCGGTTGGCGAAGGTCTGAACGTCGCCGTCGGCGACGACAAAGCCGGTTGTTCCGTCGGTCACCACATCTGAAGGGCCGAAGGGACAGTCGAAGACCACACAGGGTAGTCCTGCCTGCATGGCTTCGAGAAGCACCAGACCGAAACCCTCGAAACGGGAACTCAGCCCGAAGATGGAACTCCGGGTATATTCCTCGCTGATGTGCGGTGTGAAAGGATGGATGGCCACGTTCTTCAATCCTGCTTTTGCAATAAGTGTTTGAATCTGAGCCTCCATCGTTCCCGAGCCGAAGATGTCAAGCTGCCAGTCAGGATGCTTACGGGCCACAAGAGTCCAGACTTCTATCAGGCGGTCGAAGCCTTTCTGCCATTCCAGTCGGCCAACGGCGATAACACGTTTGCTGTCGTTGGTATTCTTTTGCCGGACGGGCATCACTGTGAAGTTGGGAATCACCTCCACGCGCTTTGCCTTTTGCCACTCACGGGCATCGCCAGTGGTGAGCACTACTACCACGTCGGCCTGCCGCTCCACATGGCGGAAATAGCGCCCCTTGTACCAGTGCATGAACAGACGGGAGGGTAGGGAACGGCTAAGTCCTTGGTTGCTCATGGTGAAGATACGTGCTTCGTGGCTCTCGATGACCTTTTGTGCATGGCAGCGGAGTCCGCTCACCAGGTCAGCGTTGAAATAGCCCAGTCCGACCAGCACGTCGGGGTTTATGCGGCGGACGGTAGTCTCGAGTTCTTTGCACAGCTGGCGGAAGAGCCTCCATTTCACCCAAAGTCGCCGTGGGTAGTGATATCTGTACTGAGAATGGTAGGGTATGGAGAGGTTAATCTGATTTACCAGTTCTGACAGCTGGTAGGCGTTGGGCATGCGGCTGATGTCCTGATAGCAGGTGATGACATATACCTCATAGCCGTAATGGGCGGTCATATAGTTCATCTTGTCGGTCAGGATGCGTTCGGCACCGCCCTTGCTGGCCAGCGAGTCAATCACATATACTATTCTCATGGTCAATAATTAAAGGCTTTCGAATAGTGCTATCCATTTCTTCATGATGTCGTCCTCGCGGAAGCGGGCGGCATTCTTCCGGGCAGCTGCACCATACTGTCGGCGTATGTTGTCGTGCTCTATCAAGTAGCAGATTCCTTTAGCCAGCGCCTCGATATTCCTCGGTTCAACCAGCAGGCCGTCCTCGCCATCGCGGATGATGTCGCGCGGGCCGCAAGGACAGTCGAAGGCGACGCATGGCACGCCCGTTGCCATAGCCTCGGCCAGTACAAGGCCAAACCCTTCGTGGCGGGAACTGAGCACGAAGATGGAGCTTTCCAGGTATTTGGCATAGACATTCTTGACAGGCCCATTGCAATGCAGCGTACCGCCTAAGTCGAATGCCTCGGCCTGTTGCTGGTAGGTTTCGCGCTCGCCCGGCCCGTAGATGTGCAGCTGCCAGTCGGGATGCTGGCGGTGTACGATGTCCCAGGCCTTAATGAGCATGTCGAACCCTTTCGCCCTGGTGTAGCGGCCTACTGCGATGACTTGTTTTGCTGTGCAGGGCGACTGCTTGTCGGGATAACAGGATATGGCGTTGGGGATAACCTGCAGGTTCTTGATGTCGGGTGCCCAGCAGAGATAGTCCTCCTGCGTCAGCACCACAAACCGATCAAGGCGTTGCAGTTCTTTGACCAGCTTTCCTTGCCATCGGCTGGTGACGGCGCGGTTGATGCAGTCTGGCAGCCACCGTTTCCTGAACTGACGGTAGCTAGAGCGGTTGAAGTGCAGCTCGCCTACTTTACGGCTACCATCGGCGATGTCGTTGATGAAGTCTATTTCTCTCCTCACCACCGACACAACGATGTCGGGGCGTTCGCGCATGAGGTATTCGGTGAACAGCTTCTTGTAGCGCCGCTGCCGCTGTGCAAAGACCCACAGGCGCTTTAGCATCGGCACGCGGTAGAGGTCATCGAAGTTTAGGTCGAAATTAACATGCTTCACCCGCTGGTCCATCTCGTAGAACCAAGGCAGACTGGCTTTTTCCGTAAGAATGATGTTCAGGTCGTAGTCTGTGTGACGTGCCAGGTAGTTCACCTTTTGGCTCAGTACTTGGCTCATCCCGTTCGGATAGGACAGGTCACCCACTAAATATACTATTTTCTTTCCCATATCTCCTAACTCCTGATTCCTAACTCCTCCACCACCTTTTCCATCTGGTTCTTCCACGACAGGTGCTCCACTGTGCGGCGGATGTCTTGTGGGGAGATGTTGAAATGGTCTATGAAATGCAGGACGGCATCGATGTCGATGGGCGATTCGTCGGCCGGGGCCTTTAGGATATAGGGCTGATGGTCGAAGTCGGAGTCCTGTTCGGAATAGATGAAAGGTATTCCCCGGCAGGCGTACTCGCGGTTCTTCAGCGTCTTGATGACCGTGATGCCGCTGCGGTGGCGTGCCAAACTGCCCACTGCAAACGAGCAGTGGTTGAACACCTCGTCGAGGGCTTCGCCGAACAGCTTGTCGTGGAACTTCACATACCTTTCGATGCCGTATTCACGGATGTAGGGCGCATAGCCCGGAGCCACGTCCGAACCCTCCATCTCGGCAGGCCATACCTTCCCCACGATGTGGAAGAACACGTCGCGGCGGGGCTGCCCCTCGTGCTTGCGGTAGTATTCGCCCAGCCCGTGGATGAAACGGTCGAAGCCGTGCCAAGAGTGCACCTCGGCCACGGCGATGATGTGTATCTGCTGCGACGTGTCATGACGAGTCGTGAGCAAGGGGATGGCGTCCAAGTCCACGCCGTTGCTGATGCGGATGGTGCGCTGGCCGAAAATCTGCTCCTCGTCCGAAAAGGTGACGATGGCTTCCATCTGAGCGGCCAGCTGCCTGCGGAACAGCTTGTCTACGCGCAGGCGCATCCGCTGGTTCCAGTCGTATCCGTCGAACTCCTGGTCGTAGGGGTAGGTGGGAATCTCCATCACGCTTCTCACTCCAGCTTTCTTCAATCGGCGGAAGAAGCTGACCAGCGGCGGCGTGGCGTTCATATAGCTGCGGGCGTAGACCATCTCGATGCCGGCCTTGACGCAATAGTCGTAGATGCAGCCATAGTCCGCTCGCTGACGCAGTGCAGCTCTCACCCCCGTGCCATAGTCCTGTATGGCTCTGTCGTCGACGAAACGGCAAAGGTGACCCTCGGCATTGCGGTCGTAGCTGCATACATGCACCTCGTGGCCGTTCTCCCGCAGGCCCTTGATTTGTGCCAGCATCTTCTTGCTGATGCCGCTGGCCGGGTCAAAGCCGTGATAGGTCAGGAATAGTATTTTCAATTTCCGTTTTTCCTTTTCTCTTGTTATTCTTTGCAAAAGTACGAAGAAAATTTGGAATAATCAAGAATTATCCGTATTTTTGCAGCTGTGAAGAAAAAAATCTGTTTCCTGACGGACTCCATCTTCTCCATGGGTGGAGTGCAGCGGGTTACGGCGGTTGTGGCCAAGGAATTGGCAAAGGACTGCGACGTGACCATTGTCACCTTCGACCCGCCAGCGTCGAAGGATACGTCGCTCTATGGTCTCGACGGCTGGCCTATAGCCTATCGCTTTGTCAGCTATCCGTCGGTAGGCTGGTTGCACGAGAAACTGTGCAAGGCATATAGCGCCTGCTACAAGCTGCTACAGCCCCGCTGGCGATGGGCTTCCGACCTCTATGCTCGCAGCTCCTTTCCCGCCCCGCGAAGAAGGGCGCTGGAACAGGAGCTTAATGACGGTCACTACGATGCCATCGTCGGTGTGCATGCCCCGCTGGCTGCCCGTCTGGCCACCATGAAACCTCGTCTTCGAGGGGCACGCTGCATCGGCTGGGTCCACAACTCCTTTGAGGCGCTCTTCGGCCCCACATCTTTATATATAGGCCCCCGGCTGAAGCACCACTACCTCTGTCAGTTCCAAAAGCTCGACAGCACCGTCGTGCTCTCCCGCTTTGATGCCCGCTGCTATCAAGCGGCCATTGGTCATTGTTCAACAGACAACGGTCAATGGCCCACGGTCATCTACAACCCGCTGACGCTCCAGCCTGGTGCACCGTCGCGGGGAACGTCCAGGCAGTTCCTGGCCGTAGGACGTTTCTCCCACCGTCATAAGGGGTTTGATCTGCTCATCGATGCCTTCCGCCTCTTTGCCCGGCAAGACAAGGAATGGACGCTCCACATCGTGGGCGAAGGTCCGGAAGAACCGCTCTACCGTCAGAAGATTGCCGAGTATGGGCTGGAGCAGCGCATCATGCTCCACCCCTTCACCAACCATATTCAGGACTACTACACCCAGGCACAGGTCTATGTGCTCAGCTCGCGCTGGGAGGGGTTCGGCCTGGTGCTGGTCGAGGCGATGGCCCACGGCCTGCCGGTGGTGTCTAGCAATCTGCCCACGAGTATGGAAATCATGGGCGACTTCGGCCTCTATTTTGAGAATGGAAATGTGGAGCAGCTGGCACGGCGCCTCGTCGATGCCACGCAGCTGGACTGGAAAGCCAAATCTGAAAGTGCCTTGGAGGTAGCCCGGCGCTTCGATGTAGACCATATCATCAGCCAATGGAAAGAGGAGCTAATCCCAGCTGAACTTCCCCGAAGGTGAGGAGATTGCCCATCCCTAAAGGAAAAGAAGGGAGGGGGCTTTTAGGATTTTTTTAATGCGAGAGAAAATGGAAGTGGTAAGAACACGGTTGAAAGAGAGTCCACGCCTGAAGCGGCTGCTCGACTATATGGTGATGAACCAGCGCGATGCACGTCCACGCTGGTATGTGCGCCTGTTGGCCCCTCTCTACCAGCATAGGGGGCGCGGTTCAAAGATCTACTGGAGCGTGCGCATGGATACTCCTCCCTATCGCCGTTTCTCGTTGGGGCGGCACAGTGTGGTGGAGTCGTTCTCGTGTGTCAACAATGCCGTGGGCGATGTCGTCATCGGTGACTATACCCGCATAGGGCTGCACAACACCATAATCGGCCCTGTCAGTATAGGCAGTCATGTCAACCTGGCGCAAGGCATCACCGTCACTGCCCTGAACCACAATTTCGCCGACCCCCACCGGCGCATCGACGAGCAGGGCATATCCACCAAGCCCGTGGTCATTGGTGACGACGTGTGGATTGGTGCCAATGCTGTCATTCTGCCCGGTGTCACCATTGGCCGCCATGCCGTGGTGGCCGCCGGAGCCGTCGTCACGAAGGACGTGCCCGACTATTGTGTCGTTGCGGGCGTGCCGGCCAGGATAATCAAGAATAGTTAGTCCAGCTTCTGCAGCTTGGTGTCACCGGGCTTATAGAGCAGGCCGGTGCAGCGTTTGGCTTCAGCCTTGTATTTCTTCAGCTCCACCTTGTCCCATTGTATCTGGTCGGTGCGCTGGGCCAGAGGGGCATGGGGTATGATGCTCCCGTCGCGCACGAGGATGACGCAGGGGATGGGGCCAGCCTCTATGTGTTGCCAGCCGGGGGAGTAGACCTTGCCTGTCTGGTAGTCAATCCACTTTCCCTGGGAGGGGAGGTAGACCATACGTCCCGTTCCGCTTTCCAGCAAAGGGGCGACGAGCATCTGGCTGCCAAACATGTACTCATCCTCCACGAGCCATGCGCCGGGATCTTCGGGAAACTCCACCAGCAGTGCCCTCACCATGGGCAGGCCTCGCTCGCTGCAGTCCTTGGCCTGGGCATAGACATAGGGCATGAGCCGGTATTTCATCTCCGCGCTTTGCCGGAAGGCCTTCGTGAAGCTCTCGCTGATGAGCCACGGCTCGGTGGGCGGTGCACCGTGGGCACGGGTGTGGCTGCTCAGGAATCCGAATGGCAGCCAGCGGCGGTAGATATCCTCGGGCGAGGCGGTGACGAAGCCTCCCATGTCATGACTCCAGAAGGAGAAGCCGCTCAGGCCGAACGACAGGCCGCCACGCAGGTCGCCCAGCATGCCGATATTATTGGTGGCAGCATCGCCGCCCCAGTGCAAGGCATAGCGCTGGCTGCCCGCCCATGCCGAGCGTGCCCAGATGATGCCCTCGCCGGGATGATTCTTCTCTACCACTTCCCAAAGGGCCTTGTTGTAGCGCAGGGGATAGAGGTTGTGCTCATAGAGCCCGCCCTTGCCGCTATGGTAAAAGCCGTTGTAGGGAGCTGCCTCGCCAAAGTCGCACTTGATGGTCGAGACCCCTTGTTTCATTAGCCCCTCAATCTTCGACTGGTACCAGCTGACGGTCTCAGGATTGGAGAAGTCGAGGATGGCATCCTCCACGGGCATGCCGCCCGCAGCATTTCTAATGTGGAGATTGTTTCTGACAATCTCGGAGAAGAAACGGTTCTTCGGCGTGAAGTAGGGCAGCTGCCACAGGCAAGTATGAAAACCGTCGTTGGCCAACTGCTTCAGCATGCCTACAGGGTCGGGGAAGCGGTCTTTGGCGAATTCGTAGTCGCACTGCCAGTCAGTGCCGAACCAGCCCGTGTCGAAGTGGATGACATCTGAAGGAATCTTGTGGGCACGCAGTTGACGGGCAATGTCAAGTCCTTCTTCCTGCGAGAAGTAAGTGATGCGGCTCATCCACGTGCCAAAGCTCCACAGCGGCAGCATGGGCGATTTGCCCGTAATGTCGGTGTATTCATTGAGGATTTCTTTGGGAGAACCAAAAAACACGAACAAATCTATCTGTTCATCGGCCATGAAGAGCCGCTGGGCACCGATGTACGAGGCGCCGAAGTCGGCGGTGACGGGTGCCGAGGTATGCATGAAGATGCCATATCCCCGGTTGGAGAAATAGAAGGGCACAGGCTTGTACATGCCGTCGGTCTCAGGTCCCTGCGGGTCGGTGACGCTGAGCATCACCTTCTGGCCAACCTTGTTCAAAGAGGTGAACGACTCGCCGCAGCCATAGATACGCTCGCCGGGCGAGAGCAGGAATACAGGATTCACGCTGCGCGAGTTGTCTGAGCCGCGCTTGATGAAGTTGAACGGCAGTAGCTTCACCTGCGTGGAGTCGTTGTCGATGATGTGGCGCGTCTGTGTGAGCACCTTGCCCTGAGCGTCCTTCAGCACCAGCCGGAAGGGGTAGCGCTGAATCTCGATGCTGCCATACTTCGTCTGATAGACTATCTTCTCATCGTCGGCAGTGGTCTTCAGCCCTCCGTCCAAGTTCGGCACAGTCCCCAATTTATTCTTGAATGCCTCGCAGAACATCACATCTTGCAAATCCTCGTTTCTCGGCACTGCTGGCGATGTCTCCATCCTGATTCTCGCCGTCCTTGGCGTGAGGAACTCTATCATGACCCTTAGTGACGGGTCGTTGTCATACGCCGCATCGGGGAAGTCGAGCATCTGCATACGCACCGGCCAGTAGCCGTTGAGGTTGAATGCTTGTCGGGGCGACAGCCGGTATCGTTTCCACTGAAGGGTGCCTACGCCCCTTTGCGAATTGAAAGAGTCGAGCGAGTCGGCCAGGAAATAGGTGTTCGACAGGTCGTTGAAGTCGCCCGACATGTCCTTGGGCATGCACTGCAGATACTGCACGCCGGCATTCGTCTGCAGTTGGGCCAGCGCCCCTGCGGGGCTAAATATAAAATAAGAAATGAGAAATATAAAACTTGTCAGTCTGGCCTTCATATCATTTTTATTATTCATTATTCAGTCTTTAATCTTTATTCTTCATTTTTGTCATTCCGGGTCGCATGAGCTGTTTACCATAGGACTGGTGGCGCGGGCCTTGCTGCTGGAGCCGAAGTAGAGGTACAGGGCTTCGATGGCGTCGGCGGGCGTCACATGGCCGTCATTGTTCAGGTCGGCGGCTTTTACGTTGAAGCCGTTCTGCACGACGTTGAAGTAGTGATAGAGAATCATGATGGCATCGGCAGGAGTCACCTTGCCGTCGCCGTTCACGTCGCCCGGCAAAACTTCTGGAGCGGTTTTCATATAGTACTTTCCATCATATTTCAGTCCGTGGCCGTAGGCTGTCACAAAGCCGTAGTCTTTACCCTCCGAGCCGATGTCAGCGGGCAGTGTGGCAGAGGAACAGGCATACGTTGCATAATAGTCTGGCCAATAGTTTTGGCCTGTATCAGACACCTTCTTGGTGGTGTAATAGTTGTTGGAGAGTGTCACCATCGGATCTCCGCGTCCTATGGGTTTCGTGCTGGTGCTGGCGTCGAGACAGTCCTTCAGGGTCAGCGTCGTGCCATTCTCCGCGTAGCCTACCAGGGTGGCGGCATGCATACCTCCGAGCGTTCCCAAGGTGGAAATGGCACCCGTGAACACGCAGCCATCAATGGTCGTTGTGGCGCTGCTGCCCAAATGACTGACGATGCCGCCGCCGTAAGCCAAAGCTAGCGCAACATTTGAGGCTACCACGCAGTTCTCTATCTGGTTCGTGCCGCCACGGACATAGGCCACCAATCCCGAGCCGTATTGGCCTCGGGCATTGACGGTGCCGGCGGTCTTCAGGTTCTTGATGGTAGCCCCGCTGATATTGCTGAATGGAGCCACGCCGTCAGCGGTCTTGTCTATGCTGAGTGTCAGCATGTGGCCCTGTCCGTCGAACGTGCCGCTGAAGGGATTGGTTTCGGTGCCCATCATCGTCGACACCTCGATGTCGTCAGCCAACGTGAACTCCACGCCCGTTGTCGGGGTTCCGTTCGCCACGGCTGCTGCCCACTTGTTCCAGTCTTCAGCGCTTGACAGCGTATAATCGACCTGTTCGAACAGGAAGTCATCCAAAAAGAGCGGATTTCTCTTGACCCATTTGATAGCCACATACTTGGTTCCTGCAGGGAACACAGCCGCATATTGCTCCCACTCAGGAGAGGCACTTAGAATCTCGTTGCCCCACGTAAACTCACTGGGGTCTTTGGTCGTGATGGAGTAGCCCACATGGAAACTGGCTTTATAACAATCATACCCGCCAGATATTTTCTGTGAAAGGTTGTTGTAGTAGAACGAAACCATGATGGGCGAGCTGGCATTTATTTGTGGGGACATCAAGTATTGGGTGGGAGCATCACTGCCCCATAAAAAATGGAAGCTATTATTACCTGTATGTGGCATATACATATCAATGCCTGTTGCCCCGTAGCCATCTACGAGGCGCCAGCCGCCCATGCCGTTCTCGAAGCTGTCGGTATAGGGTAGACTTACGGCCGCAGCCTCAGTAAGGAACTGGAAGTTTACATTGTTGCTGGCATTATTGCCCGAATAGAGGGCTCTCACACGGAAGTCGTAGGTGGTGTTATCCGTCAGACCGCTCAGGGTGACGGAAGTCGTGTTCACCGTGGCCGTAGCCGACCATGACGTCTCGCTTGCCTTCTTAAACTCGTAGGCATAGCCCGTAGCATCATTGGTAGCGGTCCACGTCAGTGTTGCGCTTTGGTCGGTCAGGTTGCTCGCGGCAAGTCCGGTAGGCTTGGCTTCGGTTGAATAGACCTCAAATCTGAAGTCGTCCAAGTAGAGGAACATACCCTTTGTGAATTTAATGGCGACATACTTTGTTCCAGCTGGGCAGATAGTTATGTTATAATTCCATTGGTCATTCAGATTGGCAATCTCGTCCCTCCACGTAAAGTCATCAAGGGCCTTGGTATTGGCAGAGTAACCCACTTGGTATGCCGAAGTAATAAGGACACCCTCGGATTTTACATTTACGTACCAGAATGAGACGATAATATCTGAACCGCTGTCTAATTGAGGGGACATCAGGTATTGGGGATCAGAGTCTCCTGGACTCCTAAAGAACCTAAAACTACAGCTACCTGTGTGTATGAATTCAGTTTCTGTTTTGATTCCTGACTCTTTCTCATCATCCACGAGGCGCCAGCCACCCATGCCGTTTTCGAAGCTGTCTTCATAAGGCAGACTCTCAATAGGCCCTTCGGTAATGAAGCGGACAGTCACGTTGTTGCTGGCATGGTCACCATCGTAAAGGGATTTCACACGGAAGTTGTAGGCGGTGTTGGCTGGCAGGCCGCTCAGGGTGACGGAAGTCGTGTGTACCTCCGTGACGTCTGACCATTCTTCATCAACGATTCTTTTGTACTGATAGGCATAGCCCGAAGGTGTCGCATTCTCTGGAGCCGTCCACGTCATTGTTGCGCTTTGGTCGGTCAGGTTGTTCGCGGCAAGGCCGGTGGGCTTGGCGTAGGTTGAATAGGCCATGAAACTGAAGTCGTCCAAATATATAGAGTTAATACTAGTATTGCTATTATCATAACAGATTGCAACATATTTGGTTCCTTTGGGGAAAACGTGTTCATACATGTGCCACTCATTCTGAACAGGAGAAATCGTCTCGACCCAATTGAAAGCAGTGGGGGCGTTCGTCGTGGTGGAGTAACCTATCTGAAATGTTTGATGAGTAGGCCATTTCATAGAGTAGTAGAACGAAACTCCCAGCGCATCAACACCTGAGAAACGAGGGGAAATCAAGTATTGTGGATCAGACTCACTTTGAAAATTTAGGAATTTGAAACTATGACTTCCTTCATGTGGATAAACCACAGAAATATTCGTGTTGGGGGTATAGGCATTTACCATTCTCCATCCCTCCATGCCATTCTCGAATCCGCACGTATAAGGAAGCGAAAACCGCGCAGTGGTGAAGTCGATAATCTCGTAGGCGCTTTCGCTGTTGTTTCCATATCGGGTCTTTACGCGGAACACGTATGACGTTTCGGGAGAGAGTCCGCTAAAGGTGGCTGAAGTGGTTGTGGTATTGACTTCGTTCGACCATTCGTCAGCACTCGTCTCCTTGAACTGGTACGTATAGCCCTTGATGTTATCGATGACGGGAGCCTTCCACGTCAGTGTGGCTTTTTGGTCGGAGCCGCTGCTCAGGGTAAGCTCGAATGGTTCAGGATTGTTGAGGGTCTTGGCGGTATTGAGGTGCATGTAGATGTATGCGCTCTCAGAGCCACAGCCATTGTTCAGGTCGTAGCCGGTGCAGCTGCCATTCACGCCTACGGCGCCGGCTTTGATGTTGTTGAACGTGATGTTGGTGACGGTGTGGCCGTCGACGTAAGGTTTCTTTGAGTAATAGAGGTGGATGTCGTCTCCGCCGGCGTTGCTGTTCAGGTCGCCCCTTTTCTCCTTGAAGTGGCTGCCGCCGTCGAAGGGCACGAGGTGGTAGGTGCGCCCGTCGTAGGTCAGGTCGTCGGGTGGCGTGCCGGTGGCGTTGCTGATGTAGAAGTCGGTGATGTAGCCATAGTTGTAGCCGTCGGTGCTGTTCTCCGACTTGTAGAGGAGGTAGATGTAGTCGCTGCTTGAGCCGCAGCCCGCATTCAGGTCATGGTTGATGAACTTCCATCCCTGTGCGGTGAGCGTAGTCTTCAGGGTGTTCACCTCGTCCCCGGTGCCGCCGATGAGCATCACGTCCTTGATGTAGCCCGGAAATGCCGAGGCGTATGTGTCGACATACATATAGATATAGGCAGAACCTGAGCCGCAGCCCTTGTTCAGGTCGGCGTGTTCACCGTTGCCGTTCCATACCACGGACTCGTTTTTGGTGTCGTTGAAGACGATGGCGCTGGCAGTGCGATTGTCGGTGAACTGCTCACGGGTATAATAGAGGTGGATGTTGACGCCGCTGGTTCCGCTGTTCAGGTCGCCTTTCGAAGCCTTGAACTCGCCGCCGACGGTGCTCATGCCTATCGTTTGCGGATTGTCGCCGTCGAAAGGTACTAAGTAGTAGGTGTGGTTGCCGTAGTCCAGGTTGTCGGCGACGGTGCCTGTGGCATCGCTGATGTAGAAGTCGGTGATGTAGCCGTGGTTCAGTCCGTCGGTGTTCTCCTCCGATTTGTAGAGCAGATAGACGTAGTCACTATTACCGCCGCAGCCCTTGTTAAGGTCGTTGTCGATGACCGTCCAGCCCTTGCTCTCGTAAGTGACTTTCAGCAGGTTTATCTGGCCTTCGGTTCTGGCGCCGATGACCATTACGTCGGTAATGAATTCAGTGGCCTGTGCCGCAAGTGTGCAGGGCAGGGCCATCACCGCTGCCAGCGCGAGCCTGACCATACGCAGGGGGAAAAACATAGTCTTCGTTTTTATATAGTTGGTAATTATTTACTCTTCATTCTTCACTCTTCACTTCATTCAGAGCCTTCGCCTAGGTTCATTCTTACGGTCACGGCAGCGCTGTGCAACACGACGTATTGACTGCCAGTTCCAGGATTGAATTTCGCATAAATCTTCACATAGAAAATATGCTCCATATCATCCTCAAACGAGGTGGGTAATAAAGGGACTATTGCCTTGAAGCCATGATTGCCAGTGAGACCGTATGCGCTGTTCACATCTTCCCTCACGACATACTCTATTTCATTTGGTATTGGCAAATTGTAGTCATAGTCATCAAAGGTTTCATCGGGGTCTGTGGTCACGAAGGCATAGACTTCAATCCCACTCCCTAACTCCCAGGTCCTGATTGTGTTCACATCGTTGTCGTACACCCATCCTGAGATGCAGATGGAGGCTACGCCGGCCTTGCAGTAGTCGATGTGCGACACAAGGGTGTTGGTTTGTGCCCCTGCCGTCGTGGTGGTCATCACTGCGAGAAGGAAAGCCATGGTGAACCTCGCCGTCCTCTGGGAAAAATGACGGATGATGGTTAGCGTATTCATATTCTTCTGGTTTTTGTGCTGCAAAAATAATGAAAATATTTTAAACTAACAATTTTTTACACTAATTTCCGCGAATTAATTACAAATGTTCCACTAACAAAACACAGATTATAACAATTTGAATACTAATTACCACAAAGAGACCCAGTGGTTCCCCGACTTTAACCCGTATTGCTGATGTCCGGTTCTTTAACCCCCTGATTTTCTGTGCCCTCAATTTTTCGCTTTGAAATTTGTACCCCCACAGATTTTTTCATCTTGTAAGGAACGGGACTGATGCCGACCTTCTCACATATCTCCC
>JAILFU010000016.1 GCA_024697405.1 Prevotella sp. | reverse complement strand
TCGTCGTAGTCGCCTTCCGCATATACGTTGGTCAAATCGTAGAGAATCAGGCTGTCGTCATATCCGAACAGTTCCCTGGTCCAGCGTGAGAGGTGCATCATCAGACCCTCGCGGACGTCGTACAGACGGATGGCACTCTGGTAGAGGCGGTCTTTCGTAATCCTGTCCACGTCGTAGCCCGTCAGGCGGCAGACGTCCGAGTGGGGCTTTATCCATTGCGCCGTGGCATACTCGGAGGCCGGGTGGACGGCACGGATGGCTATCTGCGTCAGGGCCAGTGACGCCTGCTCATTGGTGAATCCGAGTTCGCCGAGAGCCTCGCCCAGGCGCAGCTTCTTCATCGTCTCCACGCACAGGTGCTCGGCGCCTATCTGCAGCGACCACAGGTGCTTCATGGCAGACGTGTCGGCGATGAAGCGACGCTCATGCTCGCGGCGGCAACGCTCAGGGTCCGACTCGCCGGGACGGTTCCTGCCAGGAACGTCTATCTTGCCCAGGGCTATCAGCTGCGAATATACGCTGTCGGCCATCATGCGCACCTTCTGGCTGTGCTCCTGCTCATAGAAGGCCGACTGAGGCTCGCCATTGGCACGGCCGGTCACGATGTCCGCCACCTCGCGCATCTCCCACACGTCGAAGTCGTCATGCCGGCCCAGGTGCAGCAGCTCGTCGCGCATGCTCAGACCCTGAGAGTCGCGCCAGCTGCCGCAGAGGGTGTAGTAGATGTACCACCCGCCGCCTTTCGCCGTCCGTCTTTTCGCCTTCATGAACATGGGTGCAAAGGTAGGCATTCAGTCTGATATGTGCAAGGGTCACGTACCCCTACAGAAGGGGGCAGACAAGGGTGAAGACCAATTCTTTAGCAACATTTAACGGATACAGCCAAAAAACGGCGCGATTTCCCTTGAAAACGAGGAAAATTTACAGATTATTAAGAGGTGTCGATGTTACACACTTGCAATACGGGTTAATGATATTTGGCCAAAGAAAAGAAAATTCCAAATTATTCTTAACCGATTGTCATACAGTCAGTTATTTGGCATTTTCTTTCCTTTTGTTTCCGTCAAAAATCCCCTCAAAGTTCGTGCATACAAAAACCAGTAGGTACAGACACGCGGTCTGTCCCTACTGGTGTGGTGGCAGTCTGCCTACTTCACGGTGAAGTCCAGGGTCTGCAGGTCCTTGTCGAGCGAGGAGGTGCCGTAGAGAATCTGGTAGTTGCCGGGCATGACGGAGAGCTCGTCGATCTTCTCGTCGTAGTACTCGAAGGCCTCGCTGCTGAGGGCGATGACGGCCCTCTTGGTCTCACCGGGCTTCAGGCTCAGCTTCTCGAATCCTTTCAGGGCCTTGATGGGAGCACCGGGATCGCCGAGACGCTTCACGTAAACCTGCACAGTCTCAGTGCCTTCGCGCTTGCCCGTATTGGTCACTGGAACTACCACGACACAGAAGGGCTTGCCGGTATTGCCGGCCTTGGCTGCCTTGGCCGACTTGGCTGTTGCCTTGCCCTTACCCACGCTGAAGGTGGTGTAGCTGAGGCCATAGCCGAAGGCATACTGCGGCTGTCCGGTGAAGTAGCGGTAGGTGCGGTTTTTCATCGAGTAGTCGAGGAAGTCGGGCAGGTCCTGCGTGGAGCGGTAGAAGGTGACGGGGAGCTTGCCGCCGGGGTTGTAGTCGCCGAAGAGCACCTCGGCCAGCGCCTGTGAGCCTCCCTGTCCGGGATACCAGGCCTGGAGCAGCGCGTCGTACTGACCTTCCACACTGCCGAAGGCGATGGCCGAGCCGGAGCAGTTGACGAAGATGACGGGCTTGCCAGTGCTGTGCATGGCGCGGAGCAGCAGCTGCTGCACCTTCGGCAGCTCGATGTCGGCCTTGTCGCCGCCCTCACCCTCCATGCGTGCGGAGATGCCGCCGATGATGATGATGGCGTCGGCCACGCTCACCTCGCGGGCCAGGTCGGAGAAGTCGGCCAGCTTACGCTCGCAGATGTCGCCGCGCAGCATGGCGAAGTTGCCGTTGCCGCGACGGTACTCGATGCAGACATCGTAGGTCTTGCCCTGCTCCACGGGGAAGGACTTGTATTCCACGCCACGGCGGCCAAAGCCGAAGCCACGACGGCCACCGCCGCCCTGGTTCTCCTCCACCACCTGGCCGTTCACCTTCAGGATATAGCCATTGTCGGTCATCAGCGTGTACTTCATCTCGCCGGTGAAGGTGGCTGTGTACTTACCCGTGACGCGGACGGAGAGGTTGTTGTTGTCCACTCCCTCGGCAAAGCCCCAGGCTCCGAAGGTGGAGAAGTTCAGCTCGTCCTTATAGTAGCCCGTCTTCACGGGGTCGCCCTGCAGCTCCTTGTTGTTCCAGAACTCGATAAAGACGCCCTGGCCGTTGTTGAAGTCTTGTAAGTGGTGCACGGTGGTAAATTCGTCGTTCAGCTCGCAGGCCTTCTGGTAGATAATCCTGGCACTGGGCACGGCCTTGCGGATGCCTTCGAGCAGCGAGTGCTGGTGGGCCTTGGTGGGCGTGCCGCCGTAGTTGCCGTTGAGCAGCTCAATGTCGTCGGCATTGGGACCGAGCACCGCCAGCGTCTTGATGCTCTTCGAGAGCGGAAGGACGCCTTTGCTGTTTTCCAGCAGCACCATCGACTCGCGGGCGGCCTGCACAGCCAGGTCGTTGTGCTCCTCGCTGCTGATGTTGGAGGCGGGAATGTTCGCCCACGGGAGCATGTTGGCGGGGTCGAACATGCCCAGTTCGAAGCGGCCCATCAAGGTCTTGCGCAGGTGTCCGTCGAGGTCGCTCTCCTTGATATAGCCTTTTGCCAGGCCCTCGGTGAGGTTCATGAAGACCTTGCCGCACTCCAGGTCTGTGCCGTTGAGCACTGCGTCGACGCTGGCGCTGAGCGGATCCTTGTGGGTCTCATGCTGTCCTCGGTTGAAGAAGTTGTTGATGGCATCGCAGTCGGTGACCACAAGCCCATCGTAGCCCCACTTGTTGCGCAGGATGTCGATGAGCAGCCGGTCGCTGGTGCAGCAGGGCTTGCCTTCGAAGCGCTGATAGGCGCACATCACCTCGCGCACATGGGCCTTCTTCACCAACGCCTTAAAGGCGGGCAGATAGGTCTCCCAGAGGTCGCGGTTGGTGGGGTCGACGTTCATGGAGTGGCGCAGAGGCTCCGGTCCGCTGTGCACGGCATAGTGCTTGGCACAGGCATGGGTCTTCACGTAACGGGGGTCGTTGCCCTGCATGCCCAAAACGGTCTGCACGCCCAGCACGGCGTTCATATAGGGATCCTCGCCGCAGGTCTCCTGGCCGCGTCCCCAGCGCGGGTCGCGGAAGATGTTGACGTTGGGGCACCAGAAGCTCAGCTCGGGATTGCCGGGATAGTAGGTCACGCCCATGGGGACATTGAAGAGCTTCGGGTCGCTGTGGTCGGTGCGGTTCCAGTTGGCACGGGCCTCGTCGCTGACCTGTGAGAAGACGTCATACACCAGCTGAGCACTGAAGGCTGCAGCCATGCCTATGGGCTGCGGATAGACGGTATAGTCGCCCTGGCGCACACCGTGACAAGCCTCGCTCCACCAGTTGTAGGAAGGGATGCCGAGGCGGTCGATGCTGATGCTCTTGTTCATCATCAGGCCTACCTTCTCCTCGGGGGTGAGCATGCCCAGCAGGTTCTCCACCCTTTCTTTCCTAGGTACGTCGGGGTTCTGCCACTTGTACTGATAAGTTGTCTGTGCCTGTGCGCCTGAGACGCTCATGGCGACGGCTATGACCGCCAAAAACATTTTCTTAGTCATGTTGTTATGTTTAAGTGTTATGATTAGAATCCGCCGGGACGTCCGCCGCCGAAGCCGCCGCCACCGAAGCCGCCGCCTCCGAAGCCGCCGCCGCCGAAGCCGCCACCGGGACGACCGCCGCCACCAGGCCGGCCTCCGCCAAAGCCCGGGAACTGGGGATCGGGTTCCTTACCCATGTCGATGAGCAGCTTCACCAAAGCCATGCGGCGCTGCGTCCATGTGGGATAGTCGTCGGCTTTCAGCACTTTCGGCTCGAAGCCTGCCATACGTGGCATGCCGCCGCCCTGCTGCATGAACTCCAAAGCGCTGGTGGTGATGATGCAGGGCTTGGTCCTGCCGTCGGCCAGCAGACGGTCGGCGATGGCATCGGCACCGCCCACCTTGAACCAGCTCTCCATCGTGTCGTCCTTGCCGGGAATGAGCTGAATGAACCTGGGGAAGGACATGCCGCCCTGACGGGTCATCGGCGATGTGTACCACGCCTCATGGCGCTCCATGTCGTAGGAAGTGCGGCCATGCTCGATGTCGCCTTGGGAGGCGAAGTTGAACGGTGAGTTGGGATTGTCGGCAATGCTGTACTTGAAGCCTTGGTCGGGCGAGAGATACATATTGCTGGGGTCGGCCACGGGCGTGCCGTCGGCCATGAAGCAATAGCGGAATGTCTCAAAGAGATAGTCGGTGAGCTTCACGCTCCACACACCGTCGCTGTCGCGCTGCATGGCGATGTTCTCGGGCACCATCTCGCATACCAGCTCCACCTTCTTGGCCTCGGGGGCCTTGAAGCGGAAGGTGATGCCCTCCTCGCTATATTCGGGCGAGATGACAGGACGCGGGAAGAGGCGGGCCATCACGCCGGGCGTAAAGGGCTGTTCCTGGCCTGTGGCGGCCGGTGCGGGCTGGCCTTCCTTCATGGCGGCCTCGGATGCCTTCTTGTTGAAGAGCAGCGGCAGCGTCTTGGCAAGGAAATACTTGGCGTTCATCCACGTATGGCCGAACTTGTCGGTAGTGAATTCCTTCACCGACTTGATTCCTTTCTTGTCGAGGAACTCCATGTAGTCGCGGGCAGTGCCATAGAGGAAGTCGTCGGTGCCCACGCCGAGCCAGAAGAGGTGAATCTTCTTGTTCGTGTCGGCAGCATTGTCGTAGACATCCTTGATGTCGGTCGAAGTGAACGAGCTGTAGCTGCAGAGGTAGCTGAACTTGTCGAGATTCGTCAGACCGTTGAGCAGCGCCTGATTGCCGCCGCGCGAGAAGCCGCCGATGGCGCGGTTGTCGCGGTTGTTCAGCGTGCGGTAGTTCTTCTCGATGTAGGGCATGAGGTCGTTGATGAGATCCTTGCTGAACACGTCGCCGCCGAACTGCATCTGCGGCGCACCGCCCTGGGCGGGAGCCTTGGCAAGCAGCTTGGTGGGATTGCCGTAGGGCAGCACGACAATCATCTCCTTGGCCTGCTTGTCGGCAATCAGGTTGTCGAGGATATAGTTCACGCGTCCTACCTTATAATATACTTCCTCGGTGTCGGTGGTACCGCTGATGAGATAGAACACGGGATACTTCTTCTGGTCTCCACCCATGTTGAAGCCCTGGCCCATGGCGTTATAGCTGGGCGGGAGATAGACGATGGCGGTGTTGGTGCCGCCAAGGCTCTTTGAGTAGTAGTGGATGTACTCCACACGTCCGTGGGGCACATCGCGGATGTCGTGGGGCAGCGTGCCGTTGCCGGAAATCTCCAGCAGGCTGTTCTTGAAGCCCTCGTTGGGGAAGTAGAGCGGATTCTCGGGATCCATGATACTCACCCCGTCGACGACGTAGCAATAGGGGTACATGTCGGGAGCGACGGGGGACTTGGCATCCCCTTTGTTACCCAGCGTGACGGTCCATGTGCCGTCAGCCCCACGGGTCATCTCTTTCCGCCCGGCAAACTGGACATCCACCAGGACGCTCTTGGCATTCTCGTTCTTGTACTGGAAAGTCACCGTGCCGTCGGCATTGGCACGTGGCTGTGCGCCGGCAGTGACTACACCGCCGAGCAGCAACATTGATAGCAATATTTTTTTCATAGCAGGTTATTTTTTAGCAGCTTTAAGGAAGCTGACCATTTTATTCAGGTTTTCTTCTGCATACATGCCCATGCCATGACCGCCCTCGGGCACAAAGGTGGCCTCGGTGGTGACACCGGCAGCCTTCAGCAGCTCGTAGAATTTCTTGCCTTGACAGCAAGGCACCACATTGTCCTTCTCACCATGGAAGATGATGATGGGCGGACAGTTCTTGCTCACATAGTTGGTGGCACTCAGGCTGAGGTATTTGTCGGGCTCTTTCGCAAGCTTCGAGTCGAGCAGCACATCCTCAGGGCTGTTCTCGCCCATCTTCATGGCATCGCCGCAGTCCATGGCCGTCAGGTCAACAGGACCCGACCAGTCGCAGGCGGCATTGACAGTGCTGGGCTGGTCGAGATAGTTGCCTACTTTGCCTTCAAGGTCAATGTCGACAGTGCCCACCTTGGTCTGCTTGATGCCGCTGGTGGTGGCGGCAACCGATGACAGGTGACCGCCCGACGAGAAGCCGCTGGTGGCAATGAAGGAGGGGTCGAACTTATATTTCTTGGCCTCACCACGCACGAAGCGGATGACGGCACGGATGTCGTGAATCTGAGCAGGCCACTTGGCATCCATGCTGGAGCGGTGGTTCGGGCAGACGACGGCAAAGCCGTTGTCGAGCAGGGCCTTCACGATGGTGCCCAAGTCGGCGGCACCCTTGCTGTTGTTGCTGAACCAGGCACTGCCATAGATATGGATGACCACAGGATAGCTCTCGGCCTCTTGCTTGGGCAGGTAAATGTCGCAGGTGTGATAGGCCTGGTCGTCGCCGGCATAGTTCACATCTTTCCACTGCTGACTAGTTTCTAACTGGACTTGACGTTGGAAGCCGCCAAAGCCTCCGAAGCCTCCACCGGGCTGTGCCGACACTGTCAAGCCACAGCCCATCAACAAAAAGAACAATAGTTTCTTCATAATTTGTATAAATGATTTAGGTTGTTACTTACTAAACTGCCACCAGTCCAGGCGGGTGTCGCCCCGGCACTCGCTGAAGCAGAGATAGAGGTCGTGCACACCGATGGCATGCTCCACCTTGGTGGTAAAGGTGGCGTAGTCGTCTGTCCGCTGCAGATTCACCACGCCTATCACTGAGCCGCAAATGCCGTCGAGACGCAGGGTCACCGTGCAGGAACCCGTCGTTATGGCGCTGATGAGGAATTTCGACGGAATGGTGCTGCCGAAGTCCACACCGCGCAGACGGATATACTCGCCGTCGTCGATGTCGGTGACATACATGTTGCGGCGGCCTGTAGACTCAGGCATGTCGGCCACCACACCCGTATTCTTGATGCCCATCTTGGCGGACTTCAGGCCATAGCCCCAGTTCATGGTCTCAGCCTCCACCCGCTTGTAGGGATCCAGCCACTGCAACTGCTTCAGGGGCTGCTGGTCGAGCCAGTAGGGCACCTCGGCAATGGTGCCGTCGGGGAGGTAGGAAATCTCCACGGCCGACACAGAGCGACGCTCGTGGTGGATGAAGGTCTCCAGGTGCATGAGGTCGTAGTTCTGGCCGAAGATGTAGCTATGGCCCTTGTAGTCGCAGATGCCGGGATGGTTGCCTCGGTCGCGCTCCGTGGGGCGCATGATGTAGTTCTTCCACGTCCATGGGCCGGTGGGGCCGTCGCTCATGGCGTAGCCCAGCGCCTCGGGACAGCAGGTGGTGGCGTAGCTCATGTAGTAATGGCCATTACGCTTGTAGAACCACGGACCCTCCTGATAGTGCTTTACGGCCCAGCCGGCTTTCTCTTCGCCCGGCACTCTGAGGTTGATCTTGGCACCCTCCTCCTTCACAGGGCGCATCACGCCGTCCTTGGGATTGAGCACGAGGATGTCGCCCTGCGTAGAAATCATGTCTTTGTTCAACTTAATGCAGTAGGTGTGGGGGTTGCCCCAGTACATGTAGGCCTGGCCGTCGGTGTCGGTGAAGACGCTGGGATCAATGTCGTCCCAGTGCTCCTTCTGCCAGACGAGGGGCTTGCCCAGCGGGTCGCGGAAGGGGCCGTAAGGCGAGTCGGCCACCAGCACGCCGATGCCGTGGCCGTGCAGTGGGGCATAGAGGTAGTATTTCCCGTTGCGCTCCACGGTCTGGATGGCCCAGGCACCGTTGTCGCGAGTGCGCCAGCTGAATTCCTTCAGCGAGGCCACGGCTCCGTGCTCCGTCCAGTTCACCATGTCGGTGGTGCTCCACAGCAGCCAGTCGTACATGAAGAAGCCGGCGGAGTTTTTCTCGTTGGCATCGGGAATGTCTTCGGGATGGGCGTCGTGCGAGGTGTAGAGGAACAGCGTATCGCCCACCACCAGCGGCGAGGGGTCGGCGGTGTATTTCGTTTGGAACAAGGGCATGTTGCACTGCTCGGGCTGAACCACGAGGGGCTTTTGGGCTTGAAGAACTGCCGTCAGCAGGAAAGCGAAAAGCAGTAGAAGGTTTTTTCTCATCGTTATAAATAGTTTTAATATAAATCGGCTACAAAGTTACAAAATAAAAGCGCAGCCACCCTTGCCTCATGTTTCAATAATTATATCATATGTTACATTCACCCGTTGAAAAAACAAAAACGGACAAAGTGAATTGGCAATATTTGCCCAAAAAGGATAAAAAAGAAAAGAAGAGGAAACGGGCAGAATAGCTAAAAAACGTAAAACTTGCGCGTATTACAAAACTTTGGTTTACCTTTGCAGTCTAATTTAAAGAGGTGGAGAGGCAGGATGCCCGTTTCCGCCCGCGAAAAAGACTGAAAAGGAATGAGCCTGACAAGAATAGTAAGAAGGTTTTTTGCCCCGAGATGGCAAGAGTTAGAGCGCCATGAGAAGGAGGCTGAAGCACTGCAGCACGAGGTGCTGTCGCGTTTGGTGAACCGTGCCAAAGACACGGAATGGGGACGCTACCATCATTTCGGTTCCATGAAGACCTACGAGGACTTCGTGCGCTGCAACCCTGTAAGCAGCTATGAAGAACTGAAAGAACAGATAGACCGCATGCGCCACGGCGAGGCCGACGTGCTCTGGCCGGGCCGGGTGAACTGGTATGCAAAGTCCAGCGGCACCACAAACGACAAGTCGAAATTCATCCCCGTGAGCAAGGAGGGGCTGAAACGCCTGCACTACAAGGGAGGCTCCGACGTGGTGGCCATGTACCTGCGCAATAATCCGAAAAGCAAAATGTTCGACGGCCGCGGACTCATCCTGGGTGGCAGCCATCAGCCAAACTATAACCTGCCCGGCTCGCTGGTGGGCGACCTCAGCGCCATCCTCATCGAGAACATCAACCCCCTGGTGAACCTGATTCGTGTGCCCAGCAAAGAGACCGCACTGCTGAGTGACTTCGAGGTGAAGCGCGACCGCATAGCCCGCGAGGCCATGACCAAGAACGTGACTAACCTGAGTGGCGTTCCCTCGTGGATGCTCTCCGTGCTGAACCGCGTCATGGAGCTGAGCGGCAAGACGCATCTGGAAGAGGTATGGCCCAATCTGGAGGTGTTCTTCCACGGCGGCGTAGCCTTTACGCCCTACCGCGAACAATATGAGCAGCTAATCACCAGCCCGAAGATGCACTACATGGAGACCTACAATGCCAGTGAAGGTTTCTTCGGCATTCAGGACGACCCCAAGGACAAGTCGATGCTGCTCATGCTGGACTACGACTGCTTCTACGAGTTCATTCCTTTAGATAGTTTAGAGGTTAGAACTGAGAGTGCAGCATTTGCTACAGCGCCAGAAACTCGTGCGGCAGCAAACTCTCAACCCTCAACGCTCAACGCTCAATTAGAAACCGTCCCCCTCTGGGGCGTGGAAAAAGGAAAGAACTACGCGATGGTCATCTCCACTTCGTGCGGTCTGTGGCGCTATATGATAGGCGACACCGTGCAGTTCACGTCGACGAATCCTTATAAGTTTATCATTTCCGGACGCACAAAGAGCTTCATCAATGCCTTCGGCGAAGAGCTCATCGTCGACAATGCCGAGCAGGGCCTGGCTTACGCATGCCAACAGACGGGAGCACAGGTGCTTGAATACACGGCAGCCCCCGTATTCATGGATGCCAGGGCGAAGTGTCGCCATCAGTGGCTCATAGAGTTTGCCACACCGCCCGATGACTTACAGCTCTTTGCACGCCTGCTGGATGCTCGCCTGCAAGAGGTGAACAGCGACTACGAGGCCAAGCGCTACAAAGACATCACCCTTCAGCACCTGGAAATCATCGCCGCACGGCCCGGACTGTTCAACGACTGGCTGAAGTCGAAAGGGAAGCTCGGCGGACAACACAAGGTGCCACGCCTGTGCAACAGCCGCGAACACATAGAGGAGCTGCTGGCGATGAATGAAAGGTAAGTGGTGAAGGGTGAAAGGTGAATAGTGAATAGTGTTAAGGTGAAAAGATGAAAGAGATTGTAAGATTTGTCAGGATACAAGTAAGGAAAGGCATTTTGGGGAGTATGGTCATCCTATTTCTCATCTTTTACCTTTCCCTTATCTTTACTTCCTGTGCCCGTATGGGTAGCCCCGACGGTGGCTGGTATGATGACACTCCTCCATACGTGGTGAGTGCTTCGCCTGCCGACGGCGGCGTCAATGCCAGCAGCAAGAAGATCATCATCAACTTCAACGAGTTCATTAAGCTGGAGAACGCTCAAGAGAAAGTCATCGTCTCGCCGCCACAGTTGGAACAGGCCGAAATCAAGGCTGCCGGCAAGCGCATCATTGTGGAACTGAAAGACTCG
Source organism: Prevotella sp. (assembly GCA_024697405.1). Lineage (GTDB taxonomy): Bacteria > Bacteroidota > Bacteroidia > Bacteroidales > Bacteroidaceae > Prevotella. Next base: position 7,966 of record JAILFU010000016.1, on the reverse strand, counting down.
CTGAAAGAGAACACCACCTACACCGTCGACTTCAGCGATGCCATCAGCGACAACAATGAAGGAAACCCCATGGGACAATACACCTACAGCTTCTCCACCGGCGACCATATCGACACCATGGAGGTCTCGGGCTATGTGCTCAACGCCGAAGACCTGGAGCCGGTGAAAGGCATGCTCGTGGGACTCTATCCCTACGACGCTCCCGACAGCGTGTTCCACAAGGAGCCTTTGATGCGCGTCTCGCGCTCCAATGCCAGCGGACAATTCACCATCAAAGGCGTGGCCAACGGAAAATACCGGGCCTATGCCCTGAACGATGTCGACGGCGACCTGGTCTTTGGCCAGAAGAGCGAAATCATCGCTTTCTCCCGCGACAGCATCATCCCTTCCTGGAAACCCGACACTCGTCAGGACACCATTTGGCGCGACTCCCTGCACATTGCCAACATCGTGCCGGTGCCCTACACCCATTTCCTGCCCGACGATGTGACATTGATAGCTTTCCAGGAGCCGCAGACCGACCGTTACATGCTAAAGACCGAGCGCACTAGCCCTGAGAAACTGGGGGTGTTCTTCAGCTACGGGCACGACTCGCTGCCAGAACTGAAAGGGCTGAACTTCCTGAGCGACAATGCTTTCGTAGTAGAGCCTTCAGAGAAACGCGACACCGTGTACTACTGGCTGCGCGACTCCACCCTCATCAATCAGGACACCCTGAACGTAGAGATGCGCTTCTGGGGCACCGACTCAATAGGCAACCTCGCACTTCTGAAAGACACCCTATCGTTCCTGGCAAAAGAATCCTACGAGAAACGGAAGAAGAGCCAGGAAAAACAAATGGAGGAGTGGCAGAAAGAACAGGAAAAACGAAAGAAGAAAGGCGACACTTACGACAGCGTCATGCCAAAGAAGTTCCTTTCAATCAAGCTCGAAGCCTCACAGGTGAAACCGGAGCAAACCATTCCCATTGAGGTACAGGAGCCGATAGAAAAATTTGACTCTACCGCCATCCACCTTTTTTCGAAGGTCGACTCCCTTTGGTACCGCAAGCCGCGTCAGATCCGCCAGCTCTCACCCCGCACGTTCAGGCTGTCGGCTACATGGGAGCCAGGCACAGAGTATAGTCTGGAAATCGACTCGGCCGCCTTCAAGAGCATCTATGGCTTGGAGAACAACAAATTCAAACAGGGCATCAAGGTGGGCAGCACCGACCAATTCAGCACGCTGACAGTCAATGTGAGCGGTATACCACGGGCCGTGACCGACTCCTCGGCCACCGTCTACGTCAGAATGCTCGACGACTCTGGCAAGATTCTGGACCAGGCGGCAGTAAAAGGCGGCAAGGCCGAGTTCCTCTATGTGAAACCTGGCACCTATTACCTGAGTGCTTTCTGCGACATGGACGGCAATGGCAAATGGGACACTGGGAAATACGACGACGGTAAGCAGCCCGAGCCGGTGTTCTTCTTCTCAGAAGAAATTGAATGCAAGGAGAAATGGGATGTCAGCCGGAACTGGAACCTCACATCTACGCCCCTCTACCGTCAGAAACCTTCCAAGCTGGTGAAGCAAAAGCCGGAACAGACCAAGAAGCAGAAAAACCGAAACCTCGAACGCGCCAAACAGCTGGGCAAGGAATACATCCAGGGCAAGACAGGAATGAGAATGTAACACATTATTTAAATTAGATATGAAAATGAAGAAACTAGTAATCATACTCTTGACACTGCTGCCTTTAGGCATGAAGGCGCAGTCGCAGTGCGGCACAGTGAACACAGCGTTCAAAGCTGGCGAGTTCCTCTCCTACGACCTCTATTTCAACTGGAAGTTCGTTTGGATGAAAGTGGGGGCTGCATCCATGTCCACCGTCATGTCCACCTACAACGGTCTGCCAGCCTATCGCACCACGCTGATAACGAAGGGCAACGACAAGCTGGACGGAGTGTTTGTCATGCGCGACACGCTGACCTCCTTCTGCAGCATCAGCGACCTCTCCCCGCAGTACTATCGCAAGGGTGCCCTCGAAGGCAAGCGGTACTATGTCGATGAGCTGTGGTACAGCTATCCTAAAGGCTTCACCAACGTGAAGATGCACCGCATCAACCGCCACGGCGAGCATAACTGGCAAGAGAAGGAATACGACGAATGTGTCTACGACATGATGAGCATCTTCCTCAAGGCCCGCAACTTCGATGCCTCGACCATGAACAAGGGCGACATCATCCCCCTGCCCATTACCGACGCCAAGCACCGTTCGGAGTCATGGCTCGTCTACCGTGGCAAGGAAAACTACAAGGTCGACGGCACCAAAGAGAAGTTCCGCTGTCTTGTATTCTCGTTCATCGAGCGTGAAGACGAAAAGGATACAGAACTCATCAAGTTCTTCGTCACCGACGACGCCAACCATCTGCCCGTGCGCCTTGACATGAACCTGTCCTTTGGCTCGGCCAAGGTCTATCTGCGCTCCTATCAGGGTGTGCGCAACCCGATGGACGCGAAACTGAAGTGAGTCAGGATTTAGGAATCAGGAGTGAGTGAAGTAAAATCACCTGTGCTTGAGCTCCAGCGGCAGCGCATGCTGCTACAGATGGAGTATGAGCAGGAGAAAGAGGCGTTCCGCCAGGCTCAGGAGGCTCGTGGCTTGGAACAGCTGGTCAGCCGGGGCGACGCCTGGCTGCCACTGCATGTGGGGCGCAGCTACTACAACTCACTCAACCAGTTCTGCGTTGAGGTGTTCCGACAGCCAGCAGAAGAAGACGAAGACCCCATAGACCACAACTTCGAGTTCGGGAAACCCGTACAATTCTTTAAGACCCCCCTCAATCCCCCCGAAGGGATACCCCCCCTCAGTCCCCCCGAAGGGGGGAAGAATGTCCCCCATCCCCTCCAAAAAACCTTTACTCCTCTAGGAATGCCTACTGGTGCCTTCGTCTCCTATGTCGATGGCGACCGCATGGTAGTGTCCGTGCCCGACGGTTTCCCCGTCGGGGACCTGCTCCTCTCCGACGGCTCCCAGCTAGGCATCCAGCTCTTCTTCGACGAGACCACCTACCGCCTGATGTTCGAGGCCCTCGACCGCACCATGCGTGCCAAGGGGCGCCTGGGCTACCTCCGCGACCTATTCTACTCGCGTCAGAAGGCCGAGACCTACACTTTCCCCGACATGGGCTTCGACTACCTGAATCCCACCCAGGCGCATGCCGTCAACGAGGTGCTGCGTGCTAAAGATGTAGCCATCGTCCACGGCCCTCCCGGCACGGGCAAGACGACGACCCTCGTCGAAGCCATCTACGAGACGCTGCGCCGCGAGCCGCAGGTGCTGGTATGCGCCCAGAGCAACATGGCCGTCGACTGGATTTCCGAGAAGCTGGTCGACCGCGGCCTGAACGTCCTCCGCATCGGCAATCCTGCCCGTGTGGACGACAAGATGCTCTCGTTCACCTACGAGCGGCGCTTCGAGGCCCATCCCGACTATCCCCAGCTATGGGCCATCCGCAAGGCCATCCGCGAGTTGCGAAGCCAGAAGAAGCGCAGCGACAGCTGGCACCAGAAGATGGACCGCCTGAAAAGCCGCGCCACCGAGCTGGAGATACGCATCAACCAGGAGCTGTTCAGCCAGGCACATGTCATCGCCAGCACCCTGACAGGCTCGGCCAACCGCCTGCTCGACGGCATGAAGTTCAGCTCGCTGTTCATCGACGAGGCAGCCCAAGCGCTGGAGGCGGCCTGCTGGATTGCCATCCGCCGTGCCGGACGTGTCATCCTGGCCGGCGACCACTGCCAGCTGCCACCCACCGTGAAATGCTACGAGGCCCTGAAAGGCGGGCTGGGACGCACGCTCATGGAGCGCATTGCCAACGAGAAACCCGAGGTGGTGACCCTGCTGCGCATGCAGTACCGCATGCACGAGGACATCATGCGCTTCTCCTCCGACTGGTTCTACCACAACCTCATGGTGGCCGCACCGCAGGTGAAGCACCGCAGCATCCTCGACCTCGACCTGCCCATGACCTGGATAGACACCCCCACCCCGGCCGAGCCCGACGGTTCCCCTGCCGGGAGTGAAGAATCCAACGCTACCGGCACCTCCCGGAAGAACACCTCCGAGGCCCACCTCACCCTGCTCGCCCTCCAGGCCTACTTCGAGATGATTGGCCACGAGCGCATCCTGCAGGAGCGCATCGACGTAGGCATCATCTCCCCCTATCGTGCACAGGTGCAGCTGTTGCGCCAGCTCCTTCGGAATAATGCAAGCCTGAAGCCCTTCCGCCGCCTCATCACCGTGAACACCGTCGACGGCTTCCAAGGACAGGAGCGCGACGTCATCGTCATCTCCCTCGTTCGCTCGAACGATGAGGGACAGATAGGCTTCCTCCGCGACCTGCGCCGCATGAACGTCGCCATCACCCGTGCCCGCATGAAGGTCATCATCCTGGGCGACCGCCACACCCTCTACCGCCATCCCTTCTACCGGAAGCTGGGGCAATACATAGATTCGCTGAAAGACTGAACATTGAACCTTTAAGAATGCGTAAGAACTATATACTTCCAAAGGGACTCCGCGTCGTAGAGCTGCCGTCAGAATCGCCGGTGGCCATCTGCGGCATTGCCGTCCATGCCGGCACGCGCCATGAAGCCCCCGGACAGTACGGGCTGGCCCACTTCTGCGAGCACCTGTCCTTCAAGGGCACCGCCCGCCGCAGCGCCATGCGCATCCTCAACGACATTGAAGGGCTGGGCGGCGAGCTGAACGCGTTCACCAATAAGGAGGACACCGTGTTCTATTGTTCCATCCTGCGCCAGCACCTGGACAAGGCCCTCGACGTGCTGCTCGACATCGTCTTCAACAGCACCTTCCCCCAGGCCGAGGTGGAGAAGGAATGCGAGGTGGTGTGCGACGAGATAGAAAGCTACGAAGACTCACCCGCCGACCTCATCTACGACGAGTTCGAAAACATTCTCTTCGACGGCCACCCGCTGGGCCACAACATCCTGGGCACAGCAGACCAGGTGCGCGCCTACACCAGCGACGATGCCAAGCGCTTCACAGCGCAATGGTACCGGCCGGAGAACTGCGTGATGTTTATAAACCACCCAGAAGCCCACCCCCAAACCAAAGCCCACCCCCTACCCCTCCCAAAGGAAGAAGCCCACCCCCTACCCCTCCCAAAGGGAGGGGAGGAGAGTCACCTTCATCCTTCCGACAGCAGTCATACAGACAGCAAAACTATCCAACCTCCCCTCCCTTTGGGAGGGGCTGGGGGTGGGCTTTTTTCCCGCCACCGCTCCACCCATCAAGCCCACGTCATGCTGGGCACCACGACATACGCCGCCAGCGACGACCGCCGCTGGGCGCTCTACCTGCTGAACAACATCCTGGGCGGCCCTGCCATGAACTCCCGCCTCCCCCTCTCCCTGCGCGAGCGTCACGGGCTGGTCTACACCGTCGAAAGCTCCATGACGAGCTACAGCGACACAGGCCTTTGGACGGTGTATTTCGGATGCGACGCCGCCGATACCGACCGCTGCCAGCGCCTTGTGCGCCGCGAGCTGGACAGGCTGATGGACAAGCCCCTCTCCGCCGCTCAGCTAAAGGCCGCTAAGCGGCAGTTGCACGGCCAGCTGGCCATAGCCTGCGAGAACCGCGAGCAGTTCACGCTCGACTATGCCCGCACCTTCCTCCACACCGGCCACGGCCGCACCCTTTCCGACGTGATGCAGCACATCGACGCGCTGACGTCGGCCGACCTGCAGCAATGTGCCTGCGAGCTCTTCACCCCCGAACGGCTGACCACACTGATTTACGAGCCCAGCTCCTGCTGAACCCCGATAAGAATAACAATAACAACTAATAAATCTCCATGACAGCTACAACATTAGCAACGGCAGCGCTGGTCATCAACGAGCTGATGGCCGCCAACGTAGGCGAGGTGATGAGTCCCGCCATCAATTTCGACAGTTGGATTGAACTCTACAATCCCGGCGACAAGGATGTTGACCTGAAAGGCATGTACCTCAGCGACAGCGCCGACAACCTGACGCGCTGGCAGATGCCCGACGACATCGGCAAGGTGCCCGCCGGGGGATTCAAGGTCATCTGGCTCGGCTCCGACGACATCAAGAGCAACCAGGCACCCTTCAAGCTCGACTGCGACGGCGGCACCATCTTCCTGAGCGACAAGGACGGCAGCCTCGTCTTGAGCCAGGAATACCCCGAAGCCATCAGCCACACCGCATGGGCACGTAAGGCCGACGCTGGCAGCGAATGGGGCTGGACGGCCAACGCCACACCCGGCGCCACCAACGCCACCGCCACCTTCGCCGAACAGCGCCTTCAGGCACCCGTCGTCGACACCGACAGCCGCCTCTTCAACGGCACGCTGAAGGTCAGCGTCAGCATTCCCGAAGGGGCCACGCTGATGTACACCACCGACGGCAGCCTCCCCTCCGCCCCCGCCGGGACAGAGACTCCCGTTCTCTGGAAAGACTACGTCATCAACGGCAACTGCGAAGGTGACGATGCCACCAGCCTTGTCAGCCGCAACGCCGGTGAGAGCAGCGACGTGGAGCGCATAGAGGACGGCGTGGGCTATGACGGCTCCCGAGGCGTACGCGTGCACGCCATCGCCAATCCCCAGCACGACTACGACGCACAGTTCTTCGTCTACACCCCCGACCACATCTGGCGCTCGGGCGAGAAATACCGCTTCCGCATGAAGGTGCGTGCCGACAAGCCCAGCACCATCTCGGCACAGTCACACACCACGCCCGGCAATTATATCTACTGGTCGATACTCGACGGCAGCTACTACGTCACCACCGACTGGCAGGAAATCTTCTATGAGGGCACCATCACCGACGACCAGGTGGGCAAGCAAGGCGGCGGCTGGTGGTGGGGAGGCCAGGAGACCGTCGAGGATATGCAGACCATCGCCTTCAACCTCAACGGCGACAGGCAGGAGAACAACTTCTACTTCGACGACATCTCCTGGGAGCTGTACACCGGCGACGGCCAGCTGACCGACCCTAGCCAGCAGAGCCTCGACGGACAGTTCACCATCGCCAAGACCACCAGCCTCACGCTCCGCCTCTACCAGGACGGCTACCTGCCCAGCGTGCCCGTCACCCGCAGCTACATCAAGACCACCAACCAGTACACCATCCCCGTCGTCAGCATCGTGGGCGACAAGAAATATTTCACCGACCCGAAGACAGGCATCGACTGCGACGGCGACGGCACCAACGGCAAGACCGGCAACGGACAGGACTGGCCCCGCAACTACAACCAGCCCTGGGACCGGCCGGTGAACCTCAGCTTTCTCACTCCCGAGGGAGAGATGCTCTACAACCAGGACGTGAACATCAAGGTCTCCGGCGGATGGACCCGTCAGCAGCGCTACCGCTCCTTCAAGCTGAAGGCAAACAAGATTTTCGACGGACAGAACCGCTACGACTACTCCTTCTTCCCCCAGAAGCCCTACATCCGCAGCAAGACCCTTCTTCTGCGCAATGGCGGCAACGACGTGTGGGTGCATAACGCGCGGTTCATGGATCCCGCCCTCGAGACCATCATCCAGCGCTCGGGCATCGACCTCGACGTACAGTCATATGTACCCGTCATAGAATATGTCAACGGCGAGCTGCGAGGCGTGCTCAACCTCCGCGAGCCCAACAACGACAGCTTCGCCTACGCCAACTTCGGCTACGACGACGAGGAACTCGACGCCTTCGAGAACATGGTGATGAAAAACGGCAACGACAGCGTGCTCAACCGCATCTTCGAGCTGGGCCGGCACATCAACGAGGAAGGAGCCTACGACGAGCTGGTCACCCTGCTCGACATCGACGAGTTCACCAACTACATGGCCGTCACCATGTTCCTCGACAACGACGACTGGCCCAACAACAACATGAAGGCCTACCGCAGCCGCCACGACGGGCGCTACCGCTTCATCAGCTTCGACCT
>JAILFU010000003.1 GCA_024697405.1 Prevotella sp. | reverse complement strand
TCACCCGCCGCCCAGCGTTACTACGACCTGCAGGGACGTGAGGTGAAGACCCTCCAGCATGGCATCTACATTGTCAATGGCAAGAAAATCATGAAGTAAAGGGTAATAAAGAGAATAAAGAAAATGGTGAAAGCACATTGCCGGCAGTGTTCAGCGATGTGCTTTTTTCTATTTGGTTTTCTCAGGCAAGGCGATGGGGGCTGTCCTAAATTGTTTCGACCTGTACGAATGAATTGACGACATAGTTACGGCGCTAATTAAGTCATTTTGTTCCGCTAAGCGGACTTAGAAAAAAACCAAAGAGGTCTTCATATGGCCTTCGGCCACACGAAGACCTCTTTGGTTTTTATTTGTTTTTGAAAGACGCGAAACGTATCAGCTCACATTTTTGACACACCCTCAAAAGCAGATGGTAATATTAGCCCTGAAAGGGCGACAGAATACAGGCAGGGGCAACGCCCCTGTAAACAGTTGGCCACCAACAAATGAAGCCCCGACGGGGCGACGGAATATTCTGCCGCCCCGTCGGGGCTTGTTGTTGTGCTGCGCTATACAGGGGCGTTGCCCCTGCCTGTAATCCTCCGCCCCTTCAGGGCTACTCCCCCCGAGATGTGTATAAAGAATAGTAAAAAAAACCGCGGCCTGCGGGCTTTTTTATTGAAGGCTTTTCTGTTGATAATACCAACAGTCAACCTTTCCGATACTCCTTCGGACTCATGCCCTTCAGGCGCGAGAAGAACTTGCTGAACGAGGGAGGGTCGGCAAAATGGAGATGGTCGGCTATCTGGGTGATGCTCAGTTCGGAGATTTGCAACAGAAACGTTGCTTCCATGAGGAGCATCTGGTTGATGTAGTCGATGACAGTGCGCCCCGTGACCTGACGGACTACGCGGGAGAGATAGACGGGAGAGATGTGGAGCTGGTCGGCATAGAAGGCGATGTCGTGGTGTTCGGCATAATGACGAGGCAGCAGACGGATGAAGCCGATGAAGATTTCCTCCACACGCTGGGGTGTCTGGCGGTGAACGATGGCACGGTTCTGAGCATTCTGCAGGTCAAGCAGGAATATGGAATAGAGCATGCGCAACACTTCACCTTTATAGATATGGTCGGAATGAAGATAGCCGATGATCTCACGCATTTTCGTGATGAGATGTTGAGCACCGTCTGCGGCCAGTGTCTGTTTCGGCTCATGCAACTGTACGATGGGCAGGTAGGCCAGATGTACGAGGTCGCGGACGGATGGTGCCTCGATGGTGACATGTTCATCGGCCATCAGACAGTAGCCGTGAAAGTCGTCGGAAGTGGCGATGACGGTGACTGGGAGGCCTGGCGAATAGACGTACAGGTCGTTGGGGTGAAGCGCCAGTTCTCTCCCGTTGTAATGAATCGTCATCCACCCTTTGTCAACCACCATAAAGGCGAAGCAGGACACAAATCCATGCTGCAAGTTGGTACGGAGGATTTTCGCTGCATTTGTCTCAAAGCAGTACATCCCGTCATCCCAGCCTTTTGCGGGCAAATCGTCGCCAATAAATATAGGCAGATATTCATTCAGTGTGTACACCTATGTAATTTACGATTTCTTTTTGTGGGGGCAAAGGTACTTAAAGTTGTATCGCTACGAAATAGTTTTATCTCGCCTATCATATTCATTATTTCCTTCTTGCAGTATCTCATCCGCAATATATCTGTCGCTCATCGCCTGTAAACCCCGTGAAGGGTCGGCGAAGAATGTGTAGGTGCGCGAGTTGTAGAAGCGGTCGAGGGCTTCTTCCTCGCTGATATTCAGTTCTTGTGCAAGTATCAGGACAATGCGGCTCTGTTTGCGCCAGCGGACGGAATCTCTCATAGGGCTTCGGGGGTTAGTGCCACAGCCTCGACAAAACGGAGGCAGCGGTCGATGACGGACTGGTTGATGATGCAGAGCTGATGGTTCACGGGCTTGTAGCGTAGCTGACCGAGGGCTTGATCGGCAGAGATGATGCCCATGGTGTAGTCCTCCACGGTGTCGATGACATTGTCGTTGGCCACGCCGCCCTCCACGATGTCGTACTGCTGCCAGAGGTCTTCTCCGGCGCGACAAGCCACCACGTAGTCGAGCCATTCCAAGTTGTATTCCTCGAAACGCAGCCAACGGTTCTGGCTGGCAAGAGCCTCGTCGAAGTGATAAACGTTGAGCTGAGGGATGCCGTTGCGCGTCTTGCGCTCGGTGACCAGCTGTGCCCACCGCTCGGCCTGCGGGCGCAGCAAGGTGAGGTAGAAGCCCAGCCCGAAGTCGAGGTTGCGACGGCCACGGAATGCCTGGGGCTGGCTGACTGCGGCGTATGAGCCGTGAAAGAGTGTCATCATGGCTGTGCCTCCCAGTTTTGAAGTGTTTCGGCTATGTCCTCGGCCACGTAGTCGAGGCTCTGCGTGTGCAGCATGTCGTAGTGGCGCATGAGTCGCTGGTGGATGAGGTCTTGCCGCTTCAGCCTCCTATACATGGTCAGTGGCGTGATGCCCAGCCGCTTGGCTCCACTTTCCACAGCCATCATGGCGAAATGGATGCGGTCGTAGGCGGGTGTCCTGTTGTAAGTTGTTCCTATCATAATCTTTTCGCTACTTATCAGAATACGGCGACAAAGTTACAACTTTTTTACGAGAAACGAGAAGAAAAGGGCTAATGATTATGAAGAATTAGGCAAAAGAGATGTCTTTCTGCCTTTCAGACGTTAAAAGTGCAAAATCATATGGCTGTATCGTTTCAGACAATTTTTGTTTTGCTTCAGATTTGGATTCGTAGGAAAAAAGTCGTAACTTTGCGGTCGAAATAATAAAAACAATTAACAAGAATCGTTTAACAAATAAAACAAAAGCATTATGGACAAGAAGAAATCTATTGAAGCATTACAGTTTTTCGTAACCCATCTGGCAGAAGGTGCCATCGTTCACAAGCAGCAGGGCATGATTTTCAAGGCACAGGGCTTCACCAAGCTCGGACAGAAGTACATCGGCCACTTCGATGAGGAGATGGGTTGGGTAGAGAAGTTCACAGAGCGCATCCTCGACCTCGGCGGAGAGATTAAGTTCGAGGGCATGAAGAGCCGCGACCTGATCTGCGACCCCATCGAGTATGTCAAGGCCGACCTCGCCATTCAGGAGCCTGGCGTTGAGTTGCTGATGAAGTGCATGGAGGGCGTGAAGGACGATCCCCTCACCTACGACCTGCTGAAGGACTACCTGAAGGACGAGGAGGAAGACCTCTTCTGGAGCCAGGGCGCAGTAGAGCTCATCGAGAAGATTGGCACACAGAATTGGCTGTTGCTGCAACTGTAAAATCACCTATAATAATTATCCGCAAAGATGTGACAGTGACGCTGAAAGCGTCTCCTCTCAATAGCCGGATGGTGCGTAGCACCCCCGGATATGACAAGTGATTGCATCGACCCTGAATGGGTCGCCCAACTACGCTGTTGGGGCACTCTTCCAGAGTGCTTTCCACTGTCACAATCTCTCAAGTGTAGAATGTAGATTGTAGAGTTGAGAGTTTGCTTCCGCCATTCCTTCTACAGACTGTTCAGCGGTAGCAAACTCTACATTCTCCATTCTAAACTCTAAACTATTTTAATCACCTAAAACATTTACGACTATGGCTAAGATGAAATGCCCCTGTAAGTACACTTACGACCCAGAGAAAGGTGACCCCAAGCAGGGAATACCACCTGGAACCCAGTTTGAAGACCTGCCCGACACATGGCGCTGCCCCCGCTGCAAGCGCAAGAAGGAGAAATTCGTACCCGTAGAAGAATAATCGCGACAATATGGAAATAAAAGCAGTAAAATTCAGACGTGACGGGTTCTATACCCAGCCCTTCGTTTTCGGTGGTGAAGAAGGCCCGGACAAATTCGATAAGAACGTCCGCTATCGCGGCAGCCTGCAGAACTACCTCATCGACACCGGTTCGGAGGTCATATTAGTAGATACAGGCATCCCGGCAGGTACACCGGAAGAAATACCCGATGAGAATTCAAAAGTCTTCACCGGAAAGGACATCTGCACCTACATGGAGGCATTCGCCGCCCTCGGCTACAAGCCCGAACAGGTGACCAAGATTCTGCTGACCCACCGCCATGCCGACCACTCGGGCGAACTGCGCTCGTTCCCCAATGCGAAGATTTATGTAGGAGCTGACGAGATACAGGCTGAAGAACTGAAGGGACTTGCGAACGTGGTACCTGTAACCTACACCGACGGCCCCTATCATAACTTCCCCGAGACGCAGAAGATTTGTGACGGTGTGTGGTTCGTCAAGGCTAAGGGACACACCAACGGAAACAGCCTCGTGATTGCCGAGAGCGACGGACTCTATTATATGTTCGAGGCCGACATCACATACGTGGACGAGGCCTTGTATGAGAACAAACTGTCGATGCTCTATGACGACCTGCCCGCAGCCCGCGAGACGCTGGACCGGGTGCGTGAATTCGTCCGTAACAACCCCACCGTCTATATGGGCACCCACACCCCGCAGGGCTACGAGAACCTGGAGGCCAAGCGCGTGATAGACCTCGACAACCCGGTTCCCACCATCTGGCCCGAAATTGTTTTCGAGAAGAAAGAAGCCTCCGGCAAATACGTCTGCTCCGTCTGTGGCTATGTCTATGACCCGGCTGAGCACGACGGCGTGGCCTTCGACGACCTGCCCGACGACTGGCGCTGTCCCCGCTGCAAACAGCCCAAGGAAAAATTCAACCAGGCATAACGCGACATTCCATCTGTTTTAGGTACAGTTACGCCGAAAAAAGCCGCCGACACACCCCACCATGGGAGCCTGTCGGCGGCCTTCCCGCGAATCGTCTCGCTCTTCGTCTGACGTTTTCGGGCTTCCCGCAAGCGATTTCCTTTCAGTTTCGCCCTTGCGGGCTTCCCGTCGGCTCCAACCGCGTCGTCTCTAACGTTTTCGCTCCAAAATTAGTGAAAAATCTCCAATCCAGTATCATTTCGTCCAAGAAATGCACAAAATTTTAATATTTTTACGTCTTTTCACCCATAATTGGAATATATTTTGTAATTTTGCACCGTATTCCTAAAGGAAGCAGGCTCTAACGTCTACGAATCACCACCTCGAAAACAAAGAGCCAAAATAAAAACTATCAAGAGCGTGTGCGCCATATTGCGCAGACGTTTCTATGGATAGTTTGGGTTTGTGGTGAACCTGTAGACGCGTAGGGATGTTCTGCGCATTTTGTATAACTAAAAAATAATAATGTATGAGCCCACTCCGAAAACCCCACCCAGCACACATTTCGTCTGAAATTTGCCTGTTTCCTTGAAAATTAGTACCTTTGCATCGCAATTTAGAAACGAATTATGTCTTTCAAGAAGCAACAGCCCTATCAGCCTGATATGT
>JAILFU010000201.1 GCA_024697405.1 Prevotella sp. | reverse complement strand
GGAGTACCATGCAGACATCCTCTCTGGCGGTAGCCGCATTCTTGCGTCCCTTTGGTAGCAAGCGACCGGAGGTCGAGCGCCCGACCTTCGGTCGCCTACCCGTAGCCTTTCCCCTCCCCTATATAGGGGAGGGGCAGGGGTGGGGTTTGTAACTTTTCCCCGGAGTTCGATTAGCCGATGAAAGATTCGCTGAAAGGTAGTTAGAGACCCCACCCCTACCCCTCCCCTTAAGGGGAGGGGAGTGCCATGCGGAAAAGTAAATTTAGGTCAACTGCTATATTGTTGCATTTTTTTTTGAAACAAATTATCATAATTAACATAATTAGTCCGTAATTATTATCATTCAAGTTTCTTTAAGGCCGAAGGTTCGAAAAACCAGAGGGCAGGTGTGTAACCCCCTGCAAATAGGATGACGGTGTAACCACAACCCCGAAGGGGTGGCAGAGGCGCTTGTCGCCCCTTCAGGGCTATGTTGCCAGTTTCCAATAATAAGCGTATTAACCAAGAAAAAAATCGTAATAATTACGGACTGATTACGGTTATTACGGTAATTCGTTTCCAAATAATATTATAAATGGCATGTGTTTGGGGATACAGCAGATTTGACAACATGCTTCGCAATGTTTATCCCAGACTGTTTTCCGGCCTCCCGCAAAGGAGCTTCCTACCGCCAAAACAGCGTTCGCGTTTGGTAAAACGGCGTTAGTATTTTGTAAAACGGCGTTCGCATTTTTCAAGAAACGATGCCCTTTTGCCAGGAGGGCGTGCGCAAATGTTAAAAGCAGCACTTTTCTGTTAAATTCTTGTTAACGCGTTGTCTGTTTGTGCTGTTCTTCTTACTTTTGCAGCGTACAATTCGAATCATCGTAAACTACCATGAAAACAAACAATGCCATGAAAAAGACCATCAAAAAGAGGCTGACGGAATGTAACGTCTACATCGGCCAGCTGGAAGAGCAGAACCGTCTGCTCAGCCGGAACCTCACGCTGGCCACCAGCCAGCGCGAGGCCACGGTCGAAGAGAAGTTTGAACAGCGCCGCGAGGCCTATCTGCGTCCCGTGCGCGAGATGGCAGCCTACGTCACCGGCAGCTATGAGTTCCGCCACAACGTGGTGAGCGACAGCTATGAGTACCGCCGGAAGGACGACCCCGACGCCGCATGGCTGCCTGTCGACGAGCGTCAGCTGAACACCATCATGAACCATGTGCAGGACGACGGCCGTGTGTACTGCCTGAAGAGCCTCGTGGTGCAGCGCATACGCAGTGAGCTGGCCCTCGACTACCACCCCGTGCGGGCCTGGCTCGACATGGTGCGCGGCACATGGGACGGCCAAGATCGCACGGCAGAGCTGGCCGGACGCATCTGTCCCGGCGACTACTGCCGCCACATGGTGCACCTCTGGCTGCGGGCTATGGTGGCACAGTGGCTGGGACGCGACCAGGAGCATGCCAATGCGGTGATGCTGCTGCTGGTGAGTCCGCGTCAGGGACTGCATAAGAGCACCTTCCTCCGACAGCTGCTGCCGCCTGAGCTGACGGCCTACTACACTGACGACTTCTCGCTCACGTCGAAGGGCAACGCCACCCGCAAGCTGACGGAGTTCGCCCTGGTGAACATCGACGAGTTCGACAAGCTGCCCTCTCAGAAGATGCCTGAGCTGAAAACGCTCATGCAGACCATGAGTCCTTCGTTTGTGAGGGCATACAAGGGCAGCTTCAACCGCCTGCCGCGCATCGCCTCGTTCGCCGGCACCAGCAACCAGCGCGCCTTGCTGACCGACCGCAGCGGCTCGCGCCGTTTCCTCATCCTGGAGCCGAAGGACGTGATACCCGTGGGCAATCTCGACCACCGCCAGCTCTATGCCCAGCTGCTGGAGGAGGTGGAGCGCGGTGACCGCTGCTACTTCACCAAACAGGAGGAACAGCAGATGGAGCGCATGAACCAGATGTACCAGAAGCTGACGCCGCTGGAGGAGCTGATCAGCAAGTTCTACCGCGCTCCCCGTCAGGACGAGGAGGGCTGCTACCTCTCAGCCCGCCAGCTGATGACGCAGCTGATGCCGCACAAGCCCTCGCTGCTGCGAACCGTCAGCGAGACCCACTTCGCACGCACCCTGGGACGCATGGGGCTGCCCCAGCTGCACCGCCGCGACGGCAACACCTGGCATGTGGTGGCACTATGAATCTCACACAAAAACAGAATTATTGCAGATTATCGCTCAGTAAATACGATAGTCTGCAAGATTTTTTGTGTCTTTGTAGTCAGAATGTGGCTAATCCAATTATAGAATATGGAAGATAACAAAGGAAAGCTATTGCTCTACCAGACACCAGATGGGGAGTTGAGGATAGAAATTCGGCTGGAAGGGGAAACTGATATGACAAGTTCAAGGAACGGACGAAGAATGAGCTTACCCCCGTTGAAATACATTTCCTTGAACAGTTTGAAAGAGAACAGAAGAAATTGGGACAGAATAATAACGGGAACAAGCAATGACTCAGCCCGAATGGCAATAATACCTGCTCCACGAGTACTCGCACACATAGAGTACATCCTTCACGTCAACGGCCTGAAAACAAGCATGTTTGCGTTGATGTGAAGGATGAAATAAAGAACAAGTTGGTAATAATCGCCTAGTATGGTTGTCATTTTTCTTTCACACGAATGCTCACGTAATCAGCTTGCCGCTTGCTACCGAAGGGACGCAAGAATGACCGCGAATGTGCCATAAATTCGCAACATTCATGTGAAAGAATAAAATGTGTATTCGTGTTAGATCTGCTCGTCGGTCTCCTCGTCAACAAGACGGAAGATACCATCGCTTGAGCCGCTGAGCAGCGTGCTGCGCTGCTTGCAAACATGCCTTGATAATAACCCGAAAAAGCATCCATTCTCGTTACTTTTTCAGTATTAAAGTTTTTAACATCGAGCGTGGTTAGGCCATAGTCCTAAGGCATTCTGGCTGACGTCGGCCTGAAAGCATTCTGCTCATATTTTGATGCACATCATGGTCAGGTCGTCGTTGGGTTCGGCCCCGTCGCGGTGCTTTTCCACTTCGGCCTCCATGGTCTCAATGACCTGACGGGCATTCTCAAAACGGGTGGCTCGAAGTAGTTCCAGCAGGCGGTCGTCGCCGAGCTGCTCCTGCTGCCGGTTCTCGGCTTCGTTCAGACCGTCGGTATAGATGAAGAGTGGCCGATGCTTGATGCTGACCAGTTCCTCGCCTTCGTACTCCAGTCCAGGCCAGAGTCCTATAGGCGCGTTGGGCAGCATGTGGAGGAACTCGCCGTTGTGCTCACCGCCGCCGATGACGGGAGGGTTATGTCCCGCGTTGCAGAAGAGGAGATGCCCCGTGGTCAGGTCGAGAAGTCCAACAAACATGGTTACGAACATGGCGCTCTCGTTGTCGTCGCCGCTGAGGGCATCGTTTATGCGGGTGCAGATCTCTGCGGGCATCATGCCCTGTTTGGCCAGCGTCAGAAACAGTCGCGTGGCCTGAGCCATGAGCAGCGAGGCGGGCACGCCCTTGCCGCTGACGTCGCCCACGGCAAAATAGAGACATTGCCCATGGGCCACGGAACATTGCGCATGATTGGCTGCGCCATCCTCGCCTGTGGCGGAACGGCCGATGGTCGCTGGTGAATGGTCGACGAAAACGTAGCCGTAGAGGTCGCCGCCCACCTCCATGGCCGGCGTCATCGAGGCATACATATCCAATCCTTCCCGACGGGGGAACATCGAGGGCACCATCGACATCTGGATGTCGCGCGCCACACGCAGTTCACTCTCTATGCGCTCTTGATGCGCCTTCATGTCTGCTATGCGGCGTGCCACCCTGTGGCGATACAACGTATATAATATGAAAAAGGCGGTGATGAGCATCAGTGCCACCAGTGTCGCTATCCACCGTTGGTGTGAGAGCGTGAGCTGCTGCCGGGCTATCTCGGCGTCCTTCTGCTGTGTCTCGTAGATGGTGGCGAGTTCTGCGGCATCGTTCCTCTTCTGTTTCTTGACGACTGAGTCTATATTCTCGAAGACGTATGCCGCCACGGCCAGGGCGGAGTCGCGACGGTCGGCCTTGTAGTTGGCCTCGAACTTATTCCCGTATTCGGTCAGGTTGTCCATCGACAGTTCTATGTTATACTCCGCGATATAGTCGCCGAACGCCTTGTAGGTATCAGCGGCTTCGGCATAACGCTTCATTTTCAACAGGGCTTTGGCTTCGTCAAACCTTCCATAGTTGGTCTTGGCATATTGCGTTTGACGGAAGGCATCCAAGGCCCGGTCTGCCTCCACTGGCCTGTCCTGGCCGAAGGACACTTTCAGTCTGCATATATAACCCATAGCTGCCACAAAATCGGAATCTTCAGGGGTCAGCCCGCCGTCGGCTGCAATGGTGGTGCCCAGCGAATCCATCCTGGCAAGCCACTTCCCGGCCGTGTCATATTCTTCATCGTTTATATATGTTTCGATGATGTTGGCTAATGCTGCTGCACGATTATAGTAACCCGATGTCACCTCGGAGGTGATTTCTTTCATGTAGCTGTAGCTTAGTTCGTACATCTTGTCGGCTTCCTCGTTCATGCCAAGGTCTTTCTGAATCCATCCTATATGCTGCGTCAGGTTCATCAGTTTGTCGCATAGGAAAGGCGTCGGTTTCTCCTGATACCATTTCTTCAACGCTTCTATGGCTGGAATACCTGTCCGCAGGGCTTCTTCTTCGTTGCCCTTCATGATTAATGTGTACGACAGCGCCGTGGCACTAAGATAATAGTCCATGCTGTCCGTTGTGCTCGCTGGTTTCTCTGCAAGTGCCAGCCGGTATTCTTTTGGCAACAATATAGTAGTTGACCTGAATTCGCTTCTCCGGATGGCACTCCCCTCCCCTCAAGGGGAGGGGAGTGGCTACCGCCGGAGAAGAATTCCTGGGTCAACTGCTATGTCGTTGCCATTCTTTTTCGGCTAGTCGGTAGTTGCCTGAATTGTAATAGACATTTCCACGAGTTTTGGCTGCATTGATCAATGTGATGGCACCGGCGTTATACAGGCTGTCGGCCAGTGTTACCACTCTGTCGTAATCACGATTGCTTTTGGCAGCACGGAAAAGGCTGTCGGCCTCTGACAACTGCCGTTCCGATGGCCTGCCTTTCCGCCCGCAGGAAATTGTTGTCGTGAGCACTGCCGCAGCAGCCAATATGAAAACAAAAGATTTCTTCCTCATGTCCGTCTTTAAATGAAGTCGCTTTAATACGCTATATAGCTAAAGTTATTTTGGCGTTTGCGCAGAGACACCACAATGTGAGGTCTCTGCTGACGGCTGCAAAGGTACAAAAAATCTCCCACATACGGCGTACATGGGAGATTGTTTTACGGAATATTAAGCGCCAGCAGTAGAGACGCCACAATGTGACGTCTCTACAGATTACGTATTCAAGTTTCAAGTTCTGCACAGCCGATGCCATAGGCATCAGACATTGATAGCCAGCCATTTCAATGGCTGGTGACAGGGTTGTGGTAGGTGGCGTGCCGTAGGTACGCGATATGGGTTGGATGCTGTCGCGTACCTAAAGGCACGCTTTTCTACCGTCCCTTTATACCAGCCATTTAATGGCTGGCTACCAATGTCATGCCCCTATGGGGCTGGCTGCGCATCGCTTTAATAGCTTGAAACTTTAATTACGTATTGATATGGGGCAGTATTTCCCGTAAAAGAATAAAAAAAACGGGGTGAGAAGCTTTTATTTAAGTTTTTTTTAGTAACTTTGCAGCCGTTTATAAACAATGTATATGAGTAAAGAGCTTTTAACTCCTGATTACATCTTTGAGTCAAGCTGGGAAGTTTGCAATAAAGTTGGCGGAATCTATACTGTGCTCTCCACGAGGGCAAAGACGCTGCAAGAGGCTTTCCCCGACAGGATTATGTTTATTGGTCCAGACTTCTGGAAAGACAAAGAAAGTCTCTATTTCCGTGAGGAACCGTCGCTGCTGGCCGAATGGCAATGGGTGGCCAAAGAAGGCAACCGTGAGCTCGGCTTGCCAGGACTGAAGGTGAGGGTAGGGCGCTGGACGGTGCCGGGCGAGCCTATCGCCATCCTCGTGGACTTCATTCCGTTTTTTGAGAAGAAGAACGAGATATACGGCTGGCTGTGGGAGCACTACGGCGTGGATTCGCTGCATGCCTACGGCGACTACGACGAGGCTTCGATGTTCTCCTATGCCGCAGGACTGGTGGTGGAAAGCTTGTATAGGTTTATCATTGACCATTCACCATTGACCATTGACCATTCGGAAAGTGTAGCCAATAATAGTCAATGGTCAATGGTCAATGGTCAATGGTCAATGGTCAATGGTCAATTACCCAAAGTGGTCTACCACGCCAACGAATGGATGTGCGGACTTGGAGCGCTATACATCAATGCAAAGGTTCCTGAGATAGCCACCATCTTCACCACGCATGCCACGAGCATAGGCCGCTCGATAGCCGGCAACCAGAAGCCGCTCTACGACTACCTGTTTGCCTATAACGGCGACCAGATGGCTCAGGAGCTGAACATGGAGAGCAAGCACTCCATAGAGAAGCAGACGGCACACCACGTGGACTGCTTCACCACGGTGAGCGACATCACCGCCCATGAGTGCCTGGAGCTGCTCGACAAAGCGGTGGACGTGGTGCTGCCTAACGGCTTCGACGACAGCTTCGTGCCGAAGACGCAGGCCTTTGGCAGAAAGCGCAAGCTGGCCCGCCGGAGGATGCTGCAGGTGGCCAATGCGCTGCTGGGCGAGAACCTGGATGACGACACCATCATCGTATCCACCTCCGGCCGCTATGAGTTCCGCAACAAGGGAATAGATGTGTTCATTGAGGCCATGAACCGCCTGCTGCGCGACCGCAACCTGAAGAAGACCGTGCTGGCATTCATTGTCGTTCCCGGATGGGTGGGCGAGCCGAGGAAGGACTTGCAGGAGAGACTGTCGAAGAGTGGAGAGTCTAGAGTGGAGAGTGGAGAGGTCGTTTCCTCGTCAGAAACCACTGCGGCAGCAAACTCTCAACTCTCAACTTTCAATTCTCCACTAGAGGTTCCCCAGGTCACCCACTGGCTGCACAACATGGGTCACGACAATGTGCTGAACATGATGAAGTTCTACGACATGCACAACCGCCACGAGGACAAGGTGAAGGTCGTCTTCCTGCCCTGCTACCTCGACGGCCACGACGGCATCCTCAACCTCAGCTACTACGACGTGGTGCTGGGCAACGACCTCTGCATCTACCCATCCTACTATGAGCCGTGGGGCTACACGCCGCTGGAGGCCGTGGCCTTCAAGGTGCCCTGCATCACCACCGACCTGGCTGGCTTCGGCCTCTGGGCCAACAAGGAGTTCGGACATCCCGGCGAGCTGGCCGACGGCGTGAAGGTGATTCACCGCACCGACTATAACTACTCTGAGGTGGCCGACTTCATCAAGGACACCGTCGCGGAATACTCGGCGTACACACAGAAGCAGGTGGAAGCCTGCCGGAGGAAGGCCGGTGCCCTCTCGAAGAAGGCGCTCTGGAGCGAGTTCATCAAGTACTATTACGAGGCATACGACATTGCGCTGAGACATGCACTAAGCAGACGTGCAATTTAACTATTTACAATTTACAATTTATTTGTGAATTTCGTAATTTAGTTATTTTGATTATGGACAGAAAGGAATTGCAGGAACGAATGACCTCATTTGCGGTGAGGATAATAAAGCTGGTTGATGCTTTACCGTCATCACTGGGCGGACAGACTATTGCCCGTCAAATTGTTCGTTCCGGTACATCTCCCTCTGCAAACTATAGAGCTGCTTGCATCGCCAAGTCAGACAAGGATTTCCTTAATAAGTTAAAGATTGTTGAAGAAGAACTTGATGAGACTTGCCACTGGCTGGAAATGATTATGCGATGTGAGATGCTGAAACCCTCACGCATCCAGCCCTTACATCAAGAATGTTGTGAACTACTTAGTATCATTGTCAAGTCAATCGTCACAATGCGTTCAAGAGTTGAGGCAGACGCTATGGCAAAACAGAAAACAATAACGTCAAACGATGATGAAAGAAAAATAAACAAAATGTAATAAATAGAGAAATAAATTGTAAATTGTAAATTGTTAAATAGTAAATTAGAAAGATGAAAATCAAAGCTGACTACGCTAATGCTCCTCTATGGAGGGAGCTGACCGTGAAATCGAGCCTTCCGCAGGAGCTGAAGTGCCTCGACGAGATTGCCCACAACTTGTGGTGGGTGTGGAACTATCAGGCCCGCGACCTGTTCCGTGACCTCGACCCCGAACTGTATCACGATGTGAAGCACAACCCTGTGACGCTGCTCGAGCGGCTGAGCTTCGCCCGCAAGGAGGAAATCATCACGGATAAGGCGCTGATGAAGCGCATCAAGTCCGTCTATGAGATGTTCCGCTCCTATATGGACGTGGAACCCGACAAGAACCGCCCCTCCGTGGCCTATTTCTCCATGGAGTATGGCATGCACTCTGCGCTGAAAATCTACAGCGGCGGTCTGGGCATGCTGGCCGGCGACTACCTGAAGGAGGCCAGCGACTCGAATGTCGACATGTGCGCCGTGGGATTCCTCTATCGCTTCGGATACTTCACCCAGAGCCTGTCGATGGACGGTCAGCAAATAGCCAAGTATGAGCCTCAGAACTTCACCCATCTGCCCATCGAGCGTCAGCTCGACGAGAACGGCCAGCCTCTGGTGGTCGATGTGCCCTACACTAACTATATGGTACACGCGTACGTGTGGAGGGTGAACGTAGGACGCATCAAGCTCTATCTGCTCGACACCGACAACGAGATGAACAGCGACTTCGACAAGCCCATCACCCACAACCTCTACGGCGGCGACTGGGAGAACCGCCTGAAGCAGGAAATCCTCCTGGGCATCGGTGGTGTGCTGACGCTGAAGAAGCTGGGCATCAAGAAGGATATCTACCACTGCAACGAGGGCCACGCCGCGCTCTGCAACCTGCAGCGCCTGTGCGACTACATCGAGGACGAGCACCTGACGTTCAACCAGGCCATGGAGCTGGTGCGCGCCAGCGGACTCTACACCGTGCATACTCCCGTGCCCGCCGGTCACGACTACTTCGACGAGGGTCTCTACGGCAAGTACATGGGTTCCTATCCGCATCGCCTGGGCATCTCCTGGGACGAGTTCATCGGCATGGGACGCACCAACCCCGACGACAAGGGCGAGAAGTTCTGCATGTCGACCTTTGCCTGCAACACCTGTCAGGAGGTGAACGGCGTCAGCAAGCTCCACGGATGGGTGTCGCAGAAAATGTTTGCCAACATCTGGGCTGGCTACTATCCCGAGGAGAACCACGTGGGCTACGTCACCAACGGCGTGCACTTCCCCACCTGGGCCGCTACCGAGTGGCGTAAGCTCTATGCCAAGTATTTCGACGACAACTTCATGTTCGACCAGTCGAACCAGAAAATCTGGGAGGCCATCTACAGCGTGCCCGACGAGGAAATCTGGGCCACACGCCAGCAGCTGAAGAACAAGCTGTTCAACTATATCACCGTGCAGTTCCGCGAGACTTGGCTGAAGAACCAGGGCGACCCCGCCCGTGTGGTCAAGCTGGTGGAGCGCTTCAACCCCAATGCGCTGGTCATCGGCTTCTGCCGCCGCTTCGCCACCTACAAGCGCGCTCACCTGCTGTTTACCGACGAGGCCCGTCTGTCGAAGATTGTCAACAATCCCGACCGTCCGGTCATCTTCCTCTTCGCAGGTAAGGCTCACCCCGCCGACGGTGCTGGTCAGGGCCTGATCAAGAAGATTTTCGAGATCTCGCAGCGTGATGAGTTCCAGGGTAAGGTCATCTTCCTCGAGGACTACGACTTCCTGCTGGCCCGCCGCCTCGTCAGTGGCGTGGACATCTGGATGAACACACCCACACGCCCGCTGGAGGCCAGCGGCACCAGCGGCGAGAAGGCCGAGATGAACGGCGTGGTGAACCTCAGCGTGAAGGACGGCTGGTGGCTGGAAGGCTATCGCAAGGGCGCCGGATGGGCCTTGACAGAGAAGCGCACATATCAGAACCAGGAGTACCAGGACCGCCTGGACGCCGCAACCATCTACTCGCTGCTGGAGAACGAGATCGTTCCCCTATATTATAATAAGGACAAGAAGGGTATCTCCAAGGGCTGGATTCAGGTCATCAAGAACTCTATCGCA
>JAILFU010000143.1 GCA_024697405.1 Prevotella sp. | reverse complement strand
GTGTGCAAAATATACCTAGGTGTATTTTAGGTGTGTTTTGGGGTGTAAAATCGCTCAAAACCCCAGTGTTTTCGCAGGTTGTGACAAAGTGACAAATAGTGACAAAAAAAAAGTGCCATTTTCGTAGGGTTGCGTGAGGAGTCGTATTAGCTACAGGCGGCTCTTCTCGTCGTTGCCGGCACCTGTGCCTCGGTACTTCGAGCTGGTGGCGTTGAAGTTGTAGCTCAGGGTGAGGCCTACCTGCTGGGTGTAGGTGTAGTCGTTCTGTGCCGTTTGGCCGATGGCATAGTAGGTGGTCACCCTGTTCCTTGACGTGCGGAAGATGTCGTTGGCATAGAGCGTGGCAGTCAGCTGTCCGTTCCAGAAAGTCTTCTGCACACGGGCATTCACCATGAAATTTTCGCCCCGGTACATGAATCCCCAGTGGTTGGCACCGGTATAGCTGACTTGCAGCAGTGCCTTGGTGGTGGGACTGAAGACAAACCAGCTCATCAGGTCAAAGCTGAACTCGGGCTTGTTCAGTTTCTTCGGCGCACCGTACTTTTCAGCATCGAACATCTGCTGGTAGTAGTGAAGGGTGGCCTGTGGCTGCCAGAAGCCTAGCTTGGGCGAGGCGACAAGGGTGGCATATACACGGTCCTGACGGTCGAAGTTTTCTGGGATAAAGATGCCTATCTCTTTCTCCTCGTCAAACACCTTGACAACATGGGTGAAGATGTCGTTCTCGCGGGTGAAGCCAGTCAGGAAGGTGAGCCACGAATAGGTGAGGTTCAGGTCGATGCCCTGGCGTACGGAGGGGCGCAACAGGGGGTTGCCACCTTGGTAGAGCATACGGCTGTCATAGAGAATCATGGAGGTCAACATGCTGTATGGCGGTCGGGTGATGCGCTTGCTGTAGCTCAGCTGTGCACCCCACTTGCCCTTCTGCCAGGCTGCCGATAGGTTGGGGAACCAGTCGTTGTAGGTGCGGCTGGGTTCGGGCTGATGTATGCCAAAGGCACTGTAGTCGGCAGACACGTGCTCGAAGCGCAGACCGCCGTTCAGGCGCCACAGGCCCAGTTGCAGCTCGTATTCGGCAAAGCCGGCGATGTTCTTCTCCTTCATCTCGGTGTCAGACTCTGGTATGATGTCCTCCTGGTTCAGGTTGTGACCGTGACTTTCTGTCGATGTTGCCTCCGAGCCTCCGCTCAGCACGCCTTTCCAGACAGGGTAATCTAGCACCAGCTTGCCGGCAGCCATCGTGTTCTTGTCTGAGGTCAGGGTGGTGATGGTGCGGTTGCCGAGTGCTTCGCTCAGTTCATATTGCCTGTTGTCAGCCTCCGCCTCACGTCGCAACACGGTTGCGTTCAGGTCGATGCCCAGCTTACCCGCCTTTCCCACGTAGTAGGTGTTCAGTTCCCATACGGGTCTGTCTTTTTCACGGATGACCGTTTCAAGAAGTACGTCACCGTAAAACGCCCCGTTTTTCAGATAGTTCTGCTGCATCACAGAATTGTAATGAGTATAAAGGGCCTTCTGCGAGGAAAAGCTCAGACCTATGGAATGGTCGGCATTGAAGTCATAACTCAGGCCTGCCTTATACTCTATCCCCGTCCAGCTGCTTCTTCCGGGCACATCCAAATGGATATTAAACTGGTCACGGCTGATGTGCAGTTCCTGGTCGATGAGCTGGTCGGTGCTGTAGTGGCCGTTGTCGAGCGCCACGGTGGCAAATGCCTCCAGCCCACCTGTTCGGTACTTCAGGGTCAGGTCGTCGTAGTTGTGCCACTGGTTGTTACGCCATGTCTGGGTGGTGGCCATCAGGCTGAGGCCGTCGCCCTGAGGCTTCAGGGTCTTGATACGGATGACGGCGTTCACCTCGGCATTGTATTTGGCACCGGGGGCGGTGATGATGTCGACGCTCTTGATGTCCTGCGACTTCAGCTGCTTCAGCTCGCTGGGGTCGCGCACCTTCTTGTTGTTGACGTATATCTCCGGCTCGCCCTTGGCCAGCACCTCGAACTTGCCGTCGCGGCCCTGCACGAGGGGAAGCATGGAGAGCAGGTCGTCGGCGGTTCCCACATCGTGGAGGATGGAGTGCTGCACCTCGACGGTCATGCCGCCCGACGTCATCTTGTACTGCGGCACGCTGCCTTTCACCTCCACGTTGCCCAGCATGTAGGCTTCGGGCTGGAGGGTGATGGTGCCGACGCTGGCTCCGTCGGGGAAGCTGACGGTGACGGGCTGCCCGGCGGTCTTGTAGCCTATGCACGTCACCTTGAGGAGGACATGCTGCACGCGGCAGGGAATCACGAAGTCGCCGTTCTCGTTGCTGACGCCGCCGTTGATGAACGTGGAGTCGGCACGGAGCAAGGCGATGTTTGCAAACTCAACGGGGCTGCCGCTGTTGTCGACCACGCGGCCTATGACCTTGGTGGCCTCCTTCTGGGTGCACTCGATGAAGATGCGGTTGTCGTCGGTGGTCACCTTCATCGGATAGAATCCTATCACCTCGCGGATGGCTTCTTTCAGCGGGAGGTTGCTGAAGCTGGTGGTCACGGTGAAGTCCTCCAGCTCGTCGTAGATGAAGAAGATGGTATGGTCGCTGCTGGCGGCATTAAGGTCTTCGAGCACTTTCGAGAGCGAGAGGTCCCTGTAGTCGCGGGTGATGGTCTGGGCTTGCAGGCACAGGGCAAAGCCACAGAGGAGGGCTGTGAAAATAGACTTTCTCATGTTCGTATGGCTTTGTTTTATTCTACAGAGAGTTTCCGGTTTTCCTGTGTGATGTGGATGCGGTCGAACTTATTGAATGTCGCAATGACATCCTCTATCTTCGACGTCTTGTCCCAGGTGAAGTAAAGGCGCAGATGCCTGGCTTCCTCCTGCTTGTAGGTCACCTCATACTGGTAATGGGCGGCTATCTCGCCCAGTATCTTTGACAGCTCCGCGTTCTCAAAGATGCGTACTGTCTCCTCCTGGCTCTCCGAAGGGAGAGGAGTCTGCTTCTGCGTCACGACGGTGTCGGCTATCAGCGCGGCTTCTTCTCCTGCCCCTTTGGCGGGGGTGGGGGAGGAGAACCATTGCACGGCGGCGTAGGTGATGCCCGACAGCATCAGGACGCCGATGAACGAAGCGGCCATTTTCCTGACGGTAGTGTTCAGCGTATAGACTTTGGCCTTTTTCATTGTGGGGACAGACTCCTGAACGCGATGACGGGAACTGGAAAATCGCTCCCATTCCTTGTTCACGTCGGGCACGGGAATGTCGGTGGAGTCCAGCATCCTGGCGAGTTCTTCGTCTGTGTAGTCATGGGGATGCAGGAGCATCCGCTGTTGTCTTTCCTTGTTCATTGTTCTTGCTTTTTAAAAGTGGAACGTAGCTTCCTCAATCCCTGTACGATGTGCTTGTTGACGGCTGATGGGCTGATGCCCAGCTGGCTTGATATTTGCTTGTACGACTGCTGCTCATTGTAGTGCATCTTGATGATGCGGCCGGTTTGAGGAGTCAGCTTGTTGTCGATGTAGCTGTTGATGGCATCTATCAGTTCCTCGTCGTCAGCTTTTTCTAAGTCAGGGGGCTGGAGGTCTGAAACGGCAAGCGTTAGCTCGTTCAGCCCTTTGTCGTCCCCTGTCGTGAGGGGCACATGGCGTGCGATGATGTTGAGGCAGCGGTTTCTGACGCATGTCAGCAGAAATGCCCGCCGGCCCTCTTCACGCAGAGGGGTGGTACCTGCCCACAGCTGGGTGAAGATGTCCTGCACAACGTCGTTCGCCTCGTCTGCGTCGCCAAGCAGGATATAGGCTGCCTTGTACATCCTGCCATATTCCGAGTGGAAGAGCTCCTTGAATTGTCGTTCTCTTTCTTGCATCTTTTCGTTCTCTTTAATATTAATACAAATGAGAGAGGCATTTCATTACCCGGCAGTGGTTAAAAAAAACTAAAAGAACGGGGCTGTCCATTGTAGAGTGAAATAAAAACCATATCTTTGCAGTATCATTTTGATATCATTATTAACTAACATTATTTATATTACGATTATGGAGACAAAAGAAAGAGAGTTTCGTGGAACCGTACTGAACGGATTCCTGTTTTTGTTCATCAACATCGTGCTGACGCTGGTCAGCATCGTTGACATCATCTATGGCATCATGCTCCTGGCTGACGACAACTACACTGGCTCGATGGGTGGCTGGATGCTCGCCATTGGAATCTTGGTGCTGATAGCATCGTTCATCATGTGGAGCGGCTTGATGATGCTCGAGCCCAACGAGGCCCGGGTCACCACCTGGTTTGGCAAGTACAGCGGCACATTCAGCGACACCGGCTTCTTCTGGATCAACCCGTTCTTCTCGACAAAGAAGGTGAGCCTGCGTGCCCGCAACCTGGATGCAGAGCCGATTAAGGTGAACGACAAGACGGGCAACCCCGTGATGATAGGTCTGGTGCTGGTGTGGAAGCTGAAGGATACCTACAAGGCCCTGTTCGAGGTGGATACGCAGACCATGGCCAATGCCCCTTCAGGACAGATTGGTGCCGACATGCGTTCTATCATGAATGCCCTGGAGCGGTTTGTCCGCGTGCAGAGCGACGCTGCCCTGCGACAGGTGGCCGGACAGTATGCCTACGACGACGAGGACAACAGGCACGACGAGCTGACGCTGCGCGGCGGAGGTGACGAAATCAACCAGCAGCTGGAGGAGAAACTGAACGAACGGCTGGCACTGGCCGGCATAGAGGTCGTAGAAGCCCGTATCAACTACTTGGCATACGCCCCAGAGATTGCTGCCGTGATGCTGCGCCGCCAGCAGGCCAGCGCCATCATCACTGCCCGTGAGAAGATAGTGGAGGGGGCAGTCAGCATGGTGAAGATGGCGCTCGACAAACTAGCCTCTGAAGACATAGTAGAGCTGGACGACGACAAGAAAGCCGCTATGGTGAGCAACCTGCTCGTGGTGCTCTGCGGAGACGACTCCGCACAGCCAGTGGTGAATACAGGAACGCTCAACCACTAATTTGACATGGTAACATGGTTGAAGACAGAGTAACAGAGTGACATAGTAACATGGTTGAAGACAGAGTAACATAATAACAGAGTAATGTGGTTAAAGACATAGTAACATAATAACATAGTAACAGAGATAAAGACATAGTAACATAATAACATAGTAACAGAGATAAAGACAGAGTAACATAATAACAAAATAACAAAATAACATAATAACATAGTAACATAATAACATAGTAACATAAAAACATAATAACATAGTAACTTAAATGGTATGGAAATGGATGTAGAACAAATCATTACGATACTGCTGGAATGTTCGAAGAATATCAGACGACAGCTGGGGCCAGGCTATCTGGAAAGGGTATATAAGAATGCGATGATTGTAGAACTGCGCAAACACCAACTGTCATTTGAGATTGAACGCCCCATAGTGGTGTACTACGATGATATTATTGTTGGAGACTTTAAAGCCGACATCATCGTGGAAGGGAAAGTAATTCTGGAATTGAAAGCCGTCAGTTCTATTAGCGTTGGGCATGAAATTCAGCTGGTAAACTATCTTACTGCTACCGGTATAGAAGATGGCCTGCTCATCAACTTCGGCTCAGAAACATTACAATATAAACGTAAATTCAGAACTTACCGTAGACGTAACGTATAATACCTCTTCTATATTACCCTCTTACCGCGTCATTAATATGCTGCCCAATTACGCTATTACTTCGTCTTCAACCCAGTTACCCTGTTCCTCTGTCTTCAACCAGTTACTCTGTTATTATGTTACTCTGTCTTTATCCTTGTTACTCTGTTACTCTGTTACTCTGTCTTTCCCTAGTTACTATGTTACTCTGTTACTCTGTCTTTATCCTGTTACTTTGTTACTCTGTTACTCTGTCTTCAACCATGTTACTCTGTTATTATGTTACTCTGTCTTTATCCTGTTACTCTGTTACTCTGTTACTCTGTCTTTCCCCCTGTTACTCTGTCTATAAATAAGTTACTCTGTCTTAGCCACCACGTTATTATGTCTTAAATAGAAATATTATGTCGGAAAAGAAGGCGAAGAGCTTTGTCCTGCGTGTCGAC
>JAILFU010000142.1 GCA_024697405.1 Prevotella sp. | reverse complement strand
AAACGGTATCCGCTGGATTATATTCCGAATCCTGATGACATCGTTCAAGATGAAGTTTCTTTTTACTCCCATACAATCATCAGGTTTGGCCTTGAGGATAATGTGTGGTACAAAATTGGAAACAGTCCCCAAAAAGGTGATGTCGAAAATATCATGTTCAGATTAAAAGGATGGAAAGAAAAAAAGTGCTGGAAAGTGTGGAAAATCAATGAAGAATTTCAACACGTAGAAACTTTGTCAGATGAGATTGCCAAGTATAATATTGGTTTTATTTTTCCATATAAAGACATCATTGCAAAAATAAAAACAGGTCATTATATTAATATGATTGACGATTGAATGATGAATGTAAGCAAAGAAAAGCGAACAGTATTTACTATAGGCAGTGTAGTGTGCGTTGAGGTTGATAACCAATACAAATGCTTCTTCCAATATGTGGCTCGGGACAGGAGCCAATTGAATAGTGAAGTGATACGTGTCTTCAAACGGCACTACCCTATGGATTATGTTCCTGATATGGATGAAATAGTAAATGACGACGTGGCATTCTATACACATACATTCATCCGCGTTGGATACTGGGAGAAAGCATGGTATAAAGTAGGAAGGCACAAAAGCATTGGTGCAACAGATGCTATACGCTTTAAGCTTCTTGGTAAAGGCTGGTATATATGGTCAATAAATGGGCCATATATACATGTGGAGTTAACGGAAGAACAGAAGAAATATGAATACGGCTATGTTTTCCCGTACACAGAGGTAATTTATAAAATAAAACACGGAGAATATGAATTTGAGTACTGTAGCCGTCGCCGAGAAATTCATGGGTGATAAGACTATCGGAGAAGTCATTGACGAAAACCTGCAGGATTCCGTCAAGACCTACATCCATACGTACGGCTATCAGGAGCTGAGGGCCATGAACTTCCGAGTAATAGTGGATGAAAGCTTTCGGGAGTAAAAGATACTTTAAATGAGTGATTTGTGAGTATTTTAAAAGCGATGAGAAGAAGCATCGTTTTGTTGCAGTTGACGTTTTTCCTATCAACCTGCAACCTCATCTATGTTTTGCTTACTCCTCCACCGAAAGATTTGCCCAAATGGCAGCAGGAAGTTTCTCTTTCTACAAAGTGAGGAGGGGGGAGGTGGGGGAAGTACCATCTTCCTCCACTTTTCTAGTGGAAAATTTGGCTGGTCGTTTTTTTTTGCTTATATTTGCAGCGTATAATCGTAAATACATAGAAGATGGGAACATACATCAACATCGGGAACGCCGGGTTCCAGTCTGCCCGTAATAGTGAGTACGTCGACAAGTCGGGAATGATAGCAGTGATTAACAGCACGCTCTATACGGAACGCCGTTTCAGCTGCGTGTCGCGCTGCCGCCGCTT
The DNA here is from genome assembly GCA_024697405.1 of Prevotella sp. Taxonomy (GTDB): domain Bacteria; phylum Bacteroidota; class Bacteroidia; order Bacteroidales; family Bacteroidaceae; genus Prevotella. Next base: position 33,094 of record JAILFU010000142.1, on the reverse strand, counting down.
CGGCAAGTCGATGGCGGCGAAGATGCTCTGCGCCTACTACGACCAGTCGTGCGACTCCCGCTCACTATTTGCCGACCTGCAGATAGCCAGCGACCCGTCGTTCGAGCAGCACCTCAACAAGTATCCCGTCATCTACCTTGACATGAGCGGCTTTATGAAGAATATTCACGATGCCGATATTGTCAGCCTCATTGAAGACAAGCTGAAGAAAGACGTCATCGAAGCCTATCCCGACGTAGAGGCCCGTGCGGAAGACAGCCTGATGGACTGCCTGCTGCGCATTGCCACCGCTAGGCATCAGCAGTTCATCTTCATCATCGACGAGTGGGATGCTATCTGCAGGGAGCATCAGTCAGGTTCGACAGCCATGGATCAGTACGTGAACTGGCTGCGCAGCATGTTTAAGGATGTGAACGCCAGCCGTGTCTTCGCTGCTGTGTATATGACGGGCATCCTGCCCATCAAGAAATACGAAACGCAGTCGGCGCTGAACAACTTCATAGAGTACTCCATGGTGTCGCCTGCCCAGATGGCACGTTACTTCGGTTTTACGAAAGACGAGGTGAGGCAGTTAGCAGAGAAGCACGGCATGGACTTCGACGAGCTGGAGAAGTGGTATGATGGCTACCAGATAGGTGGCGAGCATTCGATGTTCAACCCCAACTCCGTGATGCAGGCCATCAACCAGAGATGGTGCGAGAGCTACTGGGCCTCGACGGCAGCCTACGACACAGTGGCCACCTATATACAGCTTAACTATGAGGGCCTTCACGACGACATCATCGACATGCTGGCGGGAGGCCGCAGCTCAGTGAGGGTGGTCGGCTTCAATAATGACTTGCATGATGTGACAAGTCGCGACGACGTGCTCACCGTGCTCATACACCTGGGCTACCTGAGCTACGACCGCGAGACACGTGAGTGCTACCTTCCCAACCGCGAGGTGGCCATCGAGATGGAGAGTGCGGTGAGGAAGACCAACTGGCAGGGTGTAATACAAGCGATAAAGACTTCAGAGCGCCTGCTCCAGTCGCTGCTGCGCGGCGCGATGCCGAGGCCGTGGCCGCCGGCGTGGAGCGGGTGCACCGCCAGGAGGTCAGCCTGTTCAAGTATTACGACGAGAACAGCATGGCCTGCGTCATCAGCCTGGCCTTCTATGCCGCCCGCAACGACTTCCATGTGCACCGGGAGTATCAGACGGGCGACGGCTATGCAGACCTGGTGCTGATTCCCCGCAAGAATGTCAATAAGCCCGCCGTGGTCATCGAGCTGAAGTACGACAAGACAGTTGGAACTGCCATCGACCAAATCCATCAGAAGCACTACCCCGAGAAGGTGGCCGACTACACGGGCGACATCCTGCTCTGCGGCATCAGCTACGACCGCGAGGCGAAGACCCACAGCTGCCAAATAGAGCACTGGACGTTGTGATTGACATAAGAACAAAAGTACAATTGGACATAAGGACATAAGGGCAATTGGACATAAGGACATAAGAACATAAGAACATAAAGACATAAGGACATAAGGACAAACAGACGGCAGACAATGTTACGTTACGGTGTTTTTTCCTTCGTGTTGCTCCTGCTTCTTACCGCCTGCGGCGAGAGCCACGAGCAGATGATCCGGCAGCTGGAGGAGCAGGAGCGGATGAACCGTGCCGACAGCGTGATGCAGAACGACTCGCTGGCCGAGCACCTCGTCCGGTATTTCGACCGCCACGGCGACTCCAACGAGCGCATGCGCGCCCACTATATCCTCGGACGAACATACGCAGACATGGGCGAACTCCCACGCGCCCTTGAGACATACTTTCTTGCCGCAGACATAGCAGATACCACTTTAGCCGATTGTGACTTTGCTAAGCTGAGCAGGATTCATGCCCAAAGCGCAATCATTTTTCATAGGCAAATACAGCCTCGTAGTGAAATAAGGGAATTGAGTCAAGCATCATACTATGCATGGAAAGCAAAGGATACGCTTCAGGCCATAGAGTGTTATGCTCAACAATCCGGAGCATATAGATATTTGAAATTAGAAGATTCTGCTATTTATGTAAAGGAAGCTGCGGCTAAATTATATGAAGATATAGGAAGGGTTGATTATTCTTCTATGACCCTAATTTCAATAGTTGTACCACTCCTGGAGAAAAAACAAAATGCCAAGGCAAAACACTACCTTGAAAACTATGAATTGCAATCAGGATTGGTAGACGAGAATGGAAATGTCCAAACGGGTCGTGAAATATTCTACTATATCAAAGGCCAATATCTTCTTTCTGTCAATAAAGTTGACTCTGCCGAGAAACTATTTCGGAAAGAATTAGTATGCGGCAAAGATCTAAACAACCAGATAGCGGGGAACAAAGGGTTGCAAGATGTTTACAAATATCGTGGGAACTCTGATTCTATTGCAAAATATGCAACAATCGGATACGAGTTAAATGATTCCGCCTACTCCCTTTCTGAAATGCAGAATATACAGCGTTTCCTGGCATCGTATAATTATAACCACAAGAAACTACTAGCGGAACAGAAAGAAAAGGAAGCTCAAAAAGCTTATTCTTTGATATTGCTTATCTTATGCTTTATGTCTGTTACAGTTTTAATAGCAGGAGTGTTTTTCTTTAACTACCGTAAAAGGAAGGAATTGCTTCTGAAGCAATATCAGCATGATTTAGAGAGTTTAGAACGGGCACAGACCGAACTATTGGAACTTCATTCTGAAGAAAACCAAGTATCAGAAGAACTGCTGAAGAAAAAGAATGCTGAGATTCTAGAATTGCAGAGCCGCATTATTTACTATATGGATAAAGTACAGAAACATCGGCAGGAAACTTTGGAAAAGAGATTGCTGGATTCTTCCATCGCAAAACACCTGTTGGATTTAACCCTTACAAATCCACCACTTAAAGCGACCTTACAAGATTTCAAAGATTTGAAAACCCTCATCAATCAGGAAATTCCTTCTTTCTATAATTCTCTAAATACTGCTAATCATACACTACGCTCTATTGAGTACGATGTCTGTATGCTGATTCGTCTACATTTTCAGCCTGCCGATATTTGCAAATTGACAGGAATCTCAGATGGTTATGCGTCTAACCTGCGCAGACGATTATTGCTAAGAGTCTTTGGAGTGGAAGGAACTCCAAAGGATTTCGACAGACGGATAATGAGCATAAAATAGGGATTTGGGGGTTAGAAATGACTTTGAAAGATTTTGGAAGGTAATCTTCCAAAATCTTTTTTGTTATGCAAAGATTAAAATGCTATTTTTGCAGCGTCAATTCTATTATTAACTTAAATTATATGTAAAATGAAAAAGTTAGTTATGTTTTGCTCTTTATTTTTGGAGTAGTAGGGCTTTCGTTTGCTTCTATGCAAGAATTGCAGATTGTTCCCTTAGAAATTATTGATCTACAGCCAGCAGGTAATGGAAACACGAAGAACCCACCAATCCCATTGATGGCTACATTGGATGATTATGTCCTTACCCTTCCAACCACATCAGTGGACTATTTGCTTGAATTACGCAACGAAACAGGTAATGTTGTATATACAACATTTTTACCTTCTGGGACTACACAAGCATTTCTCCCAACTTCTCTGTATGGTACATACGAATTACGTCTTATGGCTACAACATATTATTATAAAGGTGAAGTGTCATTGTAAAAAACGTTTTTTCGGAGGCACGGAGGCCATAGTGCCTCCTCCCTCCTATTTATAATTTCTAACCATTTAAAAGCAAAAAGCTATGAAAAAAAGTCCATTTCATCGTAGTGGCGATGTGTTTCTTCGCACTTTCGGCCTGTGGTCAGTTGATGATTGCCTTTAGCGGAAATTGTCTTGCGGTAGAAAACAGGAGTTGCTTGTTGTCACTTCAATTATTTTTGCTTTATATTTGGCGGTGTCATACATTCTTTATATCTTTGCAATTAGATTTTAATCGTCTAAACTATACTAATATGAAAAATAAAGTATTCTTAATCTTTTTTGCTTTTGTTGTAGGAATCACAACGCCTAGTTTAGCCAATGATTATTTCTTGAAAAGAGTTTCTGGGAAACTGTATATTTGTGATAAAACAACTACGCGTTTAGTTAATGAATCTGTTGTCACGGTGAAACTTAAGACAGGACACACATTATGCCGTGATTTAACCCCAATACGTTCTAATAAGTTTGGTTTTGCGGATATTTCTGTGCCAAAAGGTGTTGACATAGAACAATTCAAAATAGATTTAGAGCAAAGAAAGGAATTCGAAATAGTAAAGTTTGCAGAATATGGTGAATTATGTCTAACTCCCAATGACTCACTATTATCACGACAATGGTATCTTGGTCAAATCAACATGTTTAAGGCGTGGGATTTCACGACCGGGAATCAGAACATAAAAGTTGCTGTTTTAGATACTGAGGTTGACAGGAATCACAGCGACATAGGGATAGGAAATGACACGTATAGTAATATCAATGCGAATCTGGGATATAATTTTATCTATAATACGCAGAACGTAGTGTCACCTGATTTTCATGGAACGGGCGTCGCAGGAATAATTGGCGCTAAAACAAATAATTCGAGGGGCATTGCTGGTATTTCTGGTGGTATGAATTGTTCTGGAGTAACAATTATCCCTTATTGTGTTGCTGAATCGCTACTTGTTGACATGTCATCAGTTGACGATGCGATAATAGCAGCAGTAGATAATGGCGCAAAAGTGATTAATATGAGTTTTACTAGCCCAAGTACAAACTTTCCAGAAATAGATATTGCTATTAACTATGCTTTTAATAACGATGTATCATTAGTAGCAGCCACTGGAAATGATAGCGATAATATGATTAAATATCCTGCGTCAAATCCACATGTGATTGCTGTCGGGGCAGTTGATGGGAGTAGTTCGTATAGATGTTCTTTCTCAAATTATGGTGATGGTTTGGATATTGTAGCTCCTGGAGTATCCATTAGGTCTACTGATGTAGGAGGTTATAATTTATTTGAGAAAACATCATTCGCTGCTCCACAAGTTACAGGTACTATCGCATTGATGCTATCTGTCCGGCCCAGCTTGAAACCGACAGAAATTAGAGACATACTTAGATCTTCTTGTTCTAAACTTGGAGGATATACTTATGACTCAAACGGCTGGAACTCAGAAACCGGTTATGGGCTTTTGGACGCATATTCAACGCTTCTAAACACTATTTATATTTCTGGTCCTGATATACCATGCGGAACCTCTGTCTATAGTGTCCCTTGCCTTCCTAGCGGCTATACCGTTTCCTGGAGTTGGGATGACCCTTCCTCGTCTCCTTTGCAGATTCAGTCCAATACACCATTGTCAAATCAATGCACGATAATCAATGCCAATAAACCATTTTTTTTGAACAAATTGGTTGCTACCATTTGGAAAGCAGGTGTAGTAATCAAGACTCTCTCGAAAGATTTCGATAGTGGCAAAGACTTCATAGGAACTTACCAACAGGATGGCTTCACCTTTCCCAATTTTATATATCCCGGTACTAGCATTACGCCGCTTCATAGTGGGGACAAAATTTATCTTCAGAAGAAAGGAACTATCACATTGAAGTCAGATAGTTTTAGAAACGCCACTATTTCACATTCTGTCACTAATGGGAATATTTCGAACTGGACTCATAATGATGACACAATTACATTTAGCTTTAGGTATTTGAGTCCTATTATTAACAATGCCCCTGAGGGCGAGAATCCTCGTAATAATATTGATGCAAGACTAACTGTCACGGGAACATTCCCCAACAGTTGCAACACTTTTCAATTCATAATAATTGGAATGGAACCTATAGAGATTGCTTTGGCAGACAGGCATATAACAGATACGAATAAACAATTTGTTTATGGATTATAACAGAATGAAATGGTGCTGGAATGTAGCAAGGGTATTGTTTCTCCCTTTGCTCTTATTGCTCATGGCTGGCTGTGACAATGAAGACGACAATATGGGGCTGGAAATGGAGCAGACAGCCATACCATATGCGGAATCTCCGTATTTCTTCAAAACCCTGAAGAACGGCAGGATAGACTACTTCATGGAAAACTATTTCGTGTTGGTGAACAGCCAAGAGGAGTTAATGGCTATATGTAAAGACAGCATCACCCCACCGAACATAGATTTCAAGAATTATTCACTTGTTGTCGGCAGATATTTTGGTAACGCAGGATATCAAGTGCTCATCAGTCATAACGTTGTAGTCCGTACTGCCAAAATCAACATTCGGTTAAAGCGCATCGCTGATGCAACCTTAGCCGTCGGGCTATACTATCATTTCTGGGCCTTGCGTCCCAAAATAGTATGCGATTCTGTAGAGTTCATAGTTAGCGTTGACCGCTGATTAATCATAAGGCTCTCCATGCCTCTTCAATACGATTTCTGAAGAGCCATATAGATTCTCGAATTATTAAGATAAGTTTCATTTTTCTCGCGCGCGTACACGCGTATATAAGAGTGTAAAATAGGCGCTACATGCGCTACTTTTGGGGTTAACCTGCTGGCTTGCAGGGTGTTGTCTGTAGCTATAGGTCTTGAAAGCGAGCTACTTTAGTAGCTACAGGCTGAGACAACGACTTTGCCGTGTGTAACATGGGGAATGTTACATGCGGCAAAGTCTGTGGGAAGAGCAAGGTGGAAAACGGTGGCAGTATTTCTCCAAACGGCGGCAGTATTTTTCAAAATAGCGTTAGTATTTTCCCAAACGGCGGCAGTATTTTTCCAAACGGCGGCACTTTTTGGATGAATTCTCTAGAGAATTGAGCAGAAAAGGCCGGTGGCAGATGTTGTAGCTACAGCGGTAGCGCGAAATGGAGGCTTGTAGCTACCGATAACGGTTTGCATTCCAGCTGGTTAGATGCCAAGGTAGCGCCTGTAGCTTCTTTTTTCCACTTTTATTACGCGCGTACGCGCGCGAAAAGTTATAGCAATAATATAGCAGTTGACCCGGAGCGTCTCCGGCGGCAGCCGCATTCCCGACCTGCGGTCGCCTACCCGTAGCCTTTCCCCTCCCCTATACAGGGGAGGGGCAGGGGTGGGGTTTGTAACTTTTCCCCGCCGAGAAAACACAGCCGATGTTAAACTCGCTGAAGGAAGTTAGAGACCCCACCCCTACCCCTCCCCTATATAGGGGAGGGGAGTGCCATGCGGAAAAGTAATTTTAGGTCAACTGCTATATCATTGCCAAAGTTATTCAGCCATGCTATGCACAACTTATATAACAGACCAGATTACATAAATCCACAAAAATGAAGGTGGCAGGAAAAGTTTTGCTGTAGGGCATGAGGACTCCTGTGGTAAATGGAGTAGTTACGCTATTGACAGTAAAATATAAATAAAGTTAAATATTGCATAATAGTATCTGGCTCTTGGCTCCTAACTGCTGTTTTTTTTGTACCTTTGCACCCGCTTTCGGCGTAACCGATGGTGGGAAGATTGGAGTGTTGCCTGCTATGTTGCGTTGGAACGATACAACAATTTAATTATTAAGTACTTAAAAATGGATTTAATTAAAGTTGCTGAGGAAGCATTTGCAACCAGCAATCGTGCCAAGGCCCAAGAGGCAGGCAAGAAGTTCGAGGAGTTCGCTCCCGGCGACACCATCACTGTTGGTTACAAAATTATCGAGGGTTCAAAGGAGCGTATCCAGTTCTATCGTGGCGTGGTCATTAAGATTTGTGGTCACGGCGAGAAGAAGCGCTTCACCGTCCGTAAGATGTCGGGCACCGTGGGTGTGGAGCGTATCTTCCCCCTGGAGTCGCCCAATATCGACAGCATTGAAGTGAACAAGCACGGCAAGGTGCGTCGCGCCAAGCTGTACTATCTGCGCAAGCTCACGGGTAAGGCTGCCCGCATTAAGGAGAAGCGCATTGCTGTCAAGAAAGAAGACTAGACCCCTTTGAAAAGTAAGAAGTAAGAAGTAAGAAGTAAGAAGTGGGCTACCGCCTTTCATCATGCGCAGCCTGCTTTTTACTTCTTACTTTTTACTTATTTCTTTTCTTGCTTCTTACTTCATACTTTTTACTTATTACTTATTACTTCTTATGAGGGAATTCCTGCAAGTGCTGAGGCGGTTTGTGCCTCCCTATAAGAAATATCTGGTGTTGTCGGTGCTGTTCAACATTCTCTCTGCCCTGTTGAACATCTTCTCCTTTGCCGCGCTGATTCCCATCCTGCAGATTCTGTTCCAGACGGGCGATGCCGAGGCTGCCACTAGCTGGATGGCCTGGGACTGGGGTAACGTGCAGGGGGTGCTGATGAACAACCTGAACTTCACGGTGAACGGGCTGATAGCCCAGTATGGGCAGACCACCACGCTGCTCTTCATCGGCCTGTTCCTGGCGGTGACCACGGCCATGAAGACCGGTGCCTACTTCGCCTCTTCGGCCACCATCATCCCCATCCGTACAGGCGTAGTGCGCGACATCCGCAACCAGCTCTACCGCAAAATCACCTCCCTGCCGCTGGGCTTCTTCTCGGAGGAGCGCAAGGGCGACATCATTGCCCGCATGAGCGGCGACGTGCAGGAGGTGGAGTCGAGCATCATGTCGAGCCTCGACATGCTCTTCAAGAACCCCATTCTCATCGTGGTCTATTTCTCCACGTTGCTCTTCGTCTCGTGGCAGCTCACGCTGTTCACCATCATCTTCGTGCCCGTCTTCGGCTGGTTCATGGGGCTGGTGGGCCGCAAGCTGAAGCGGAAGAGCATGGAGGCGCAGGCCCTTTGGAGCGACACGATGAGCCAGGTGGAGGAGACGCTGGGCGGACTGCGCATCATCAAGGCCTTCTGTGCCGAGGAGAAGATGAACCGCCGCTTCGATGCCGTCAACTCCCACTACCGCGACGACATCATGCGGGTGAACATCCGCCAGTCGATGGCCCACCCCATGAGCGAGTTCCTGGGCACGGTGATGATTATCATCGTGCTGTGGTTCGGCGGCATCCTCGTGCTGCAGGGCAAAGCCCTCACCGGTCCCGCGTTCATCTATTATATGGTCATCCTCTACAGCATCATCCAGCCGCTGAAGGACTTCTCGAAGGCTGGCTACAACATCCCGAAGGGCCTGGCCTCGATGGAGCGCATCGACAAGATTCTGAAAGCGGAGAACAACATCAAGGAGGCTGCAAACCCGAAGCACATCAGCAGCTTCGAGCATGAGATAGCGTTCCGCCACGTCAGCTTCCGCTATGGCGAGCAATGGGTGCTGCGCGACATCAACCTGGTCATCCCCAAGGGGAAGACCGTGGCCCTGGTAGGGCAGAGTGGGGGAGGCAAGTCGACGCTGGTAGACCTCATTCCCCGCTACTACGACGTGCAGGAGGGCGAAGTGCTCATCGACGGCATCAACGTGAAGGACCTGGGCCTCCACGACCTGCGCCAGCTCATCGGCAACGTGAACCAGGAGGCCATCCTCTTCAACGACTCCTTCAGGAATAACATTGCCTTTGGTGAAGAGAGCATAGGCTCCGGGCCAGCGCTTTCCTCTGCTCACCCTTCACCCCTCACCCCTCTCCAGAAGATAGAAGAGGCAGCCAAGATAGCCAATGCCTACGACTTCATCATGGCTTCGGAGAAAGGCTTCGACACGAACATCGGCGACCGTGGCGGGCGTCTTTCCGGCGGTCAGCGCCAGCGCGTGAGCATCGCCCGTGCCATTCTGAAGAACCCGCCCATCCTCATCCTTGACGAGGCCACCAGCGCCCTCGACACCGAGAGCGAGCACCTGGTGCAGGATGCGCTGGAGCGGCTGATGAAGACGCGCACGACGGTGGCCATTGCCCACCGCCTGTCAACCATCAGGAATGCCGACATGATTTGTGTGCTGCACGAAGGCCGCATCGTAGAGCAGGGAACCCACGACGAGTTGCTGGCTCTGGACGGCTACTACAAGAAACTGCACGACATGCAGCAGGTATAGCCCCTTTACGGCAGGAGCAGCTCCCCGCCGCTGAGCAGGTCGGCATGGCTGATGGTGAAGCTGTCGGTCAGCGGCTGTCCGTTCAGACGGTAGAGCCCGTCGGGCGAGCGGCGGATGACAAAGGGTGCCCGTCCAGGCTGGTTGAGGGTGACCTGCCGGAACTGCGCCCCGCCAAGGACATACTGCGGCGTGGCCGGGCAGACGGGGTAGAAGCCAAGATGGGCAAACACCTGCCAGGCCGACATCTGCCCGGCATCGTCGTTGCCGGAGAGTCCCCCGGGCGTGTCGTTGTATTCCGTGGCCAGGATATGGCCGACTTTTTCTCGTGTCTTTTCCGGATGCCCGGCCAGTGAGTAGAGCCATGCCACCTGATGGCAGGGCTCGTTGCCGTGCCAATAGCGTCCCTCGGAAAACATGGAGTCGAGCCTGGCCGTGAAGCGCTCCCTGCCTCCCATGAGGCTGATGAGGCCGGGAATGTTCTGGGGCACATACCAGGTATAGTGGCAGGTGGCCCCCTCGGTGATGTAGGGCTGCCGGCTGACCAAGTCGCGGTTTCCCTCCCACGAGCCGTCGGCATGGCGGCCGTCGGCCCAGCCGGTGACGGGGTTGACGGCGTTGCGCCAGTTCTCCGAGCGGCGCATCAGCGCTCCGTTTTCCTGATGCAGCGCCTGGGCCATCTGCGCCACGCAGAAGTCGTCGTAGGCATATTCCAGTGTGCGTGAGGTCTGCTCCTGCTGGTGGAAGGCCTCCTTCACCGAGTCCTCCAGGGGGATGTAGCCATAGCGCAGGTAGCTGTCGAGGGCACGGCGGCCCATGCCGTTTTTGTATTCGTCGAAGGTGGCGGGCTGCTCCGTCGCGTTCTTGAGCATGTATCGGTAAGCTTTCTGCGCATCGAAGTTGCGGATGCCCTTCACGTAGGCATCGGCCAGCACCGACGAGCAATGGTCGCCAATCATGGCAGCCGTGTAGCTGTTCCAGCAGGGGAAGATGGGCAGCCAGCCACCCTCTTCGGCCATGCCTACGAGCGACTGCATCATCTGTGCGCTCTCTTTCGGGGCGATGATGCAGAGCAGGGGATGCAGGGCGCGGTAGGTGTCCCACATGGAGAAGTCGCCGAATCTTTTCCCCTTGTCCTTCGCCACCGACTCTTTGCTGAAAAGCGGATAGCTGCCGTCGGTATCGCTCATCTCGCGGGGAAGGAAGGAGGCCCGGTAGAGCGCCCCGTAGAAGCGGTCGATGCGGGCGGTGTCGGCATCGCTGACGTCGATGGTGTGCAGGCGCTGCACCCAGCGGTCGATGCACTGCCGCTCCATCTGCTCGAAGCTGTCGCCTTCGGCCTGCAGGTTCTTGTCCGCCCCCTCGCGGCTGGTGAACGAGGTGGCCATGCGCAGGAGGAGGGGCTGCCCCCGACGACCCTGGAAGGTCAGGCAGACAGCCTGCTCCAGGCTCTCGCAGGCCACGAGGCTGTCGGAATATTCCAGCAGGAAATGGCCGCTGAAGCCGGCTCGCTCGCCCCAGCCCTGATAGATGCGGTGGACGGGATTGCTGCCGTACACCTGACGGCGCAGGGCGTCGTGGCCGACGGTGCCTTCCTGCTCGTCGCTGTTGGCACGGATGGTCAGATGTAGGGGGCCGTCGCGCCGGGGCGTGACGCGCAGGATGGCCGAATGGCTCAGGGCGGTCAGCTCCAGCCGCAGCTGCTCCTGGGGCAGGTCGACAGCGTAGTAGTAGGGATGGGAGATTTCGTCGGCATGGCTGAAAGGCGTGCCAAGTTCAGCGTCTGTAGCCTTCCCCGATACGCTCACGGTGAACGAGCCGTAGTCCTGCGTGCAGCCGCCCACGAGCCAGTGGCTGGCGCGGATGCCTTGGAACAGGGTGTCGCGATAATAATAAGGTGCTATGCATTTGCGCTCGGTGGACTGCGTCTGTGGTGTCCAGAATGTCTGGCCGTTGGGCACGAGGACGGCGGGCAGCGTCTGGCCTTTCTCCTCCGAGCCTTTGCCGAAGAGCCCGGCTGTCAGGGTGTTGGCCTGGTCGGTGCCAACCATCGTGTTCAGGGCCGACAGCTGCCGCAGGTGCTCCAGCTGGTGCAGCCGTTCGCGCATCACGTATTTCACGTCGTTCCAATGGTAGAAGGAGCCGTAGACAGGCGGCACCCCGCCAAACGCCACGGGCTGCTCGTTCAGCAGGAAGAGCACCCACACGTTCCCGTTTTCCCCGCCGCGACAGAATACCAGCTGCAGGTTGGCGGCCATGGGGACGATGTCCTCCATACCTGTCCCCGGCAGCTGGATGCCGAGCAGGGTGAGCAGGCGGAAGAGTGCCGTGTCGTGGCCGAAACGCAGGCTGGCGCCCCGTTTGCCTGAGGCAATCATGCTGTCAGCCTCCTGCTCAATGTTCAGCCACAGGGGGATGCTGCTGCGGGCAGCAATGCCCGCGTTGGCGATGGTGTCGCCGTTGCAGATGGTCATCCGCTCGTTGTTGGCATCGTGTACGGCCAGCATCTCCTCCCTGGTGAAGATGTCCCACAGGCTGATGCCCAGCGGGATGTCCTGCATGTCGCTGGCAATGGTGTGCAGTTCCGAGAGCAGTTTCTTCGGGTCGCCGACAAGCGACGGATTCTTGAACAGGCTGCCGGTGAAACGGTCGGTGGAGATGTCTGGCTGGCGCCGGGTGCGGGCTGAGAGGGCTTTCAGCTCCGCCGACTCATGGTTGATATACGCCATGTGGGCGGGGTTTGTCTCAGCAGCGATGCCCTTGACAGGCAGCTCGCCGAGGAAAGCCAGCATGGAGGCACGGCAGCGGGGTGTCGTGCTCGAACGTGCCAGTATTCTTGTGTCGTCATCGCCCGTGGCCGTCAGTGTCTTCCCGTGGCCGAACACCTCAGGGTAGTTCTCCGCCATGCGGCGGGCGATGCCTCTGTGCTGGCTGGCTCCCAGCGGGGTCAGCTGTCCGGCGTTGCCCCGGGCGTTCCGGCAGATTTTCTTCAGCCGGCGCTTCACGCTCTTGCCCAGCGCGGTCAGGTTGCTGTCGTCGGCGAACTGTGCCGCCACCCACTCATAGCGTTCCTCGCTGGGCAGCCATCGGGAACCGTGACGCCCGTAGTGTGAGATGTAGAAAACCTCCATCCCGTCGGGCACTTCCACCCGCTGCGACGCTGTGACGGGATAGGCATAATACACGCCGCCCGTCCGTTCGGGCGAGAAGGTCTGGCCTGAAACGGCCGTGGCCCATAGCAGGCATAATAGGAGCAAGGTCTTTCTCATTGGCGGCAAAGTTACAAACTTTTTCCGAGAAAGTATGTTTATTTGCAATAAAAGTATATAGAGGTCTCGTTTTTTTTGTCTAATTTTGCACCCAAATTACTAACAATAACAGAACTCATGCAAAAGAAAAGTTTTTTTCTGGTAGCTATCACTACCTTGGTGATGGCTTTTGCCTCATGCACGGAGAAGAAGGCGGATGCTCTCTCCAGCCCCTTCGTGCAACGCGACGGTGCCTGCTTCCTGCTCGACGGACAGGAATACCGCTATGTGGGTACGAACTTCTGGTATGGTGCCATCCTGGGCAGCGAGGGCCAGGGCGGTGACCGCGAGCGCCTGTGCCGTGAGCTGGACAAGCTTCATGAGCTGGGACTCGACAACCTGCGCATCCTGGTGGGCAGCGACGGAGAGCGTGGCGTCACCACGAAGGTGGAACCGACGCTGCAGGTGGCTCCCGGCGTGTATAACGACACTATCCTCGCTGGTCTTGACTACCTCTTGCAGCAGATGGGCGAGCGGGGTATGAAGGCCGTACTCTACCTGAACAACTCCTGGGAGTGGAGCGGCGGCTACGGCTTCTATCTGGAGCAGGCCGGTGCCGGACGTCAGCCCCGTCCCAATGAGGACGGCTATCAGGTGTTCATGCAGGCCATGAGCCAGTATGCCCTGAACGAGAAGGCCCACGAGCTGTTCTATCAGTATGTGCGCGACATCATTGGCCGTACCAACCGCTACACCAACGTGGCATACGTCGACGACCCCGCCATCATGGCCTGGCAGATAGGCAACGAGCCGCGTGCCTTCAGCGAAGAGGCTAAGGAGCCTTTCGCCCAGTGGCTCAGCAAGGCCTCGGCGCTCATCCGCAGTCTGGACAAGAACCATCTTATCTCTATCGGCAGCGAGGGTATCTGGGGATGCGAGGGCGACACCGCCCTCTACGAGCGTGTCTCCTCCGACCCGAATATCGACTATATGAACGCCCATATCTGGCCCTACAACTGGAACTGGGCCAAGGAGGACTCGCTGCAGGAGAACATCGGACGGGCCTGCATGAACAGCGGCGAATACCTGAAGGGTCATATCGCCATTGCCCACAAACTGGGAAAGCCCCTCGTCGTGGAGGAGTTCGGCTATCCCCGCGACGACTTCAAGCGTGACCCCGCCTCGCCCACCACGGCCCGCGACCAGTACTACGACTACATCTTCAGCATGGCCATGGGCGACAGCATCGTCAAGGGCTGCAACTTCTGGGGATGGGGCGGCGAGGCCCGGCCCGTGCACCAGGAGCAGTGGCAGGTGGGCGACCCCTACTGCGGCGACCCCGCCCAGGAGGCGCAGGGTCTGAACAGCGTCTTCGACTGCGACTCCACAACCATTGCCATCATCAGGAAATATAATCAAAACCAGAAACGCTAGAACATCTAGAAAATCTAGAGGATCTAGAGAATCTAGAATGTCTAGAAAATCTAGAGAATCTAGAAAATCTAGAATGTCTAGAAATCCTCAAAATTATCATCTATGAAACACACGTTTTCTTTTCTCATCAGAGCACTTGCGCGCAGCAGGAGCTTGGGCTTATGCCTGACACTGCTGTTGCCGCTGTCTCTCATGGCTCAGAACATCGACGTGCAGGGCACTGTGACAGATGCCGCCACCGGCGAGGAGATTATCGGCGCCACGGTGAAGGTGAAAGGCTTCGGCAGCGGTGCTATCACCGACTTCAACGGCCAGTTCAAAATTGCCGCGAAGCAAGGCGAGACGCTCGAGGTGAGCTATGTGGGCTACAAGACCCAGCAAGTGAAAGTGACCAAGGCCAATATCGACGTGAAGCTGGCCGAGGATGTGAACATGCTCGACCAGGTGGTGGTCGTGGGCTATGGCGTGATGAAGCGCTCCGACCTGACGGGCGCCGTCTCCAGCATCGACGAGAAAGCCATCAAGCAGGGCGTGAACACCAACATCGAGCAGGCCATGCAGGGCCGCATCGCCGGTGTGCAGGTGACGCAGAACAGCGGTGCTCCCGGCGGCGGTATCTCTGTGCAGATACGTGGCGTGAACTCGCTGTCGGCCAACGAGCCGCTGTATGTCATCGACGGCATTGCCGTCAGCGGACAGACCAACGGAAACTCATCGGCTCTCTCGTCGCTGAACCCCAGCGACATCGTCTCCTTGGAGGTGCTGAAGGATGCTTCGGCAACGGCCATCTACGGTTCGAGGGCCTCCAACGGCGTGGTGCTCATTACCACCAAGCGCGGCCAGGAGGGCAAGACGCAGGTGCAGTATGAGGGCTATGCCGGCTGGCAGAGCATACCTGGCAAGCTCGACGTGCTCAACCTGCAGGAGTATGCCGCCTTCTACAACGAGCGCGGCAGGCTCTATGGCGGCGACTGGGCCATGCGCGAGGACTTCAAGGACCCGTCGCTGCTTACCAAGGGCACCGACTGGCAGGATGTGCTCTTCCAGACAGCCTTCATGCATAACCACCAGGTGAACGTCAGCGGCGGCGCCAACGGCACACGCTTCTCCGTCAGCGGCGGCTACCTCGACCAGGAAGGCATCGGCATCGGCTCCGACTTCGAGCGTGCCACCTTCCGTGCCAACCTCGACATGAACGTGAACAAGTGGATGACAGCCGGGGTGAACGCGTCGCTGTCCAACACCCGCCGTACCGTCACCTTCGACGAGTCGAACGTCATACAGACCGCCCTCCAGCAGTTTCCCGACGTGGCCGCCAAGAATCCCGATGGCAGCTATGGCTTTAACAGCGACATGAGCGACAAGTTCAACGTCAGCTACCAGAATCCGCTCTTCGAGGCCGACATGCGCGAGAACAACCGCCGCAACTTCGGCGTAGACTATAATTTCTTCGCTAATATCTTCCCCCTGAAAGGGCTGAACCTGCGTATAGAGTATGGCGGCAGCCGCTCGTGGAACTATACCAACCAGTTTCAGCCTGACTATCAGTATGGTTCCACCATCATCACCTCGCAGTCGACACGCCGTGTTGACAAGAACGAATACAGCTCCTTCAAGCAGTATGCCACCTACGACATCGACCCCGTGAAGGGCCACCACCTGCAGGTCATGGCCGGTCATGAGGCGCAGTGGGGACTGTGGGGCTTCCTCTCCGGCTCGCGCAAGGGCTATGTCAGCGATGCCATCCACTTCCTCCATGTGGGCGACAGCGACACGTCGACCAACGACGACGGCGAGAACGAGTGGGCCATCGAGTCCTACTACGGGCGTCTGAACTATAACCTCTTCGACAAATACCTCTTCACTGCCACCCTGCGTACCGATGGCTCCAGCAGTTTCAGCAAGGGCAACCGCTGGGGATGGTTCCCCTCGGCTGCCGTGGCCTGGCGTGTCAGTCAGGAGAAGTTCATGGAGAACATCAAATGGATGGACAACATGAAGCTGCGCCTGGGATGGGGTCTCGTGGGCAATCAGCAGGCAGGCAGCGGTGCCTACCTCTCCACGCTGAAGGCCGTCAGCACCGCCTGGGGAACGGGCTTCCTGCCTAATAACTTCGGCAATCCCGAGCTGACATGGGAGACCACCCGCGCCTGGAACATCGGCCTCGACCTGAACCTGCTGGGACGCATCGAGCTGATTATCGACGCCTATTATAAGAACACCGACGACCTGCTGATGGACGCCGTGCTGCCCCTCTATGTGCTGACAGGCGACTGGATGGGCATGGCCGCCCCGAAGGTGAACGCCGGCAGCATCCGCAACAAGGGCATTGAGTTCACGCTGAACACGCTGAACATCAAGAAGAAGGATTTGGAGTGGCGCTCCAGCCTGACGCTCTCGCTCAACCGCAACAAGCTGAAGAAGCTCAACAGCTCTACAGCAGCTATCCAGGGCGTGAATCCCAATAACGCATCTACCTATACGCTGACCGACGTGGGCGGCCCCGTGGGACGCTTCTACGGCTACAATGTCATCGGCATGTTCACCTGCGAGGACGACTTCTACCAGAAAAACCAGCTGGGCGAATATATGCTCAATGCCGACGGCAGCCGCCTGGAGGTGGCACGTCCGGTAGACAGCGAGGGCAACATGGTGCCCATACAGGTGGACGGCATCTGGGTGGGCGACTACATCTTTGAGGATGTGAACAAGGACGGCAAGATTACCGAGGCCGACCGCAAGTATATTGGCAATCCCAATCCCGACTTCACCTTCGGCTTGAACAATGTCATCACCTGGCGTGACTTCGAGCTGTCGTTCTTCCTCAACGGTAGCGTGGGCAACGACATCTATAATTATATTAAGGAGCGCCACACCAACTACCTGAACTGGGGCAACTACCTCAGCTCCGTGGCCAACTATGCCCGTGTGGAGATGATCGACCCCAACGGCGTGGGTACCGACCTGTCGAATGTCTATGTGCCCAACGCCTCGACGGCCGAGGGCCAGCGCATCAATCCCGCCCGCACGAACCTGAACGAGAACAACCGCATGAGCAGCCGCTTCATAGAGAACGGCTCCTACCTGCGGCTGAAGAACCTCTCACTGGCTTGGAACCTGCCCAAGAAATGGACCGACAAGGCCAGACTCGACTGGGTACAGGTCTATGTGAACGCGCAGAACCTCTTCACCATCACCGGCTACGACGGCTACGACCCCGAAATCGGTGCCTACAACCAAAGCGTCATCATGCAGGGCATCGACATCTACCGCTATCCCTCGCAGCGCATCTACAACGTAGGCCTGAAAGTTCGCTTCTAATAATTAATAATGTGTAATTAGGAATTAGCAATTAGTAATTATGATTACCAAGATAAGTAGAAGACAGCTGATAGGTTTATCATTTGTCATTTGTCATTTGTCATTCAGCGTAGCGCTCACCTCCTGTGGCGAGGACTTCCTCGACAAGCAGACCAACAGCGACTACACGGTGCCCCAGTACTTCAGCAGCGACGAGGCCGTCATTAAGGCGGTCAACCCGCTCTACAACCGTGCCTGGCATGAATTCAACCGTCGTTCCTTCCTGAACATGGGCTCCACCCGTGCCAACGATGCCTGGAATCCCTACGTGAACTCCGAGTTTGCCAAGTTCCAGCTTACCGGCCTGAACGAGAACGTCAGCGACGCCTGGAAGTCGCTCTACAATGTGGTCAGCATGACCACCGAGACCATGGACAATGTACGCATCTACTCCACGGGAGCCGTCTCCGAGAGCGTGAAGCAGCAGGCCTACGGCGAGTGCTACCTGCTGCGTGCCATGGCCTATTTCTACCTGCTGCGCGGATGGGGCGACATCGTGCTCTACGACAACAATCAGGAGATTATCGACCAGCCCATCCGTCCGCTCACGAAGGAGAAGGACGTGCTGCGTTTCATTGTCCGCGACCTGCGCCGAGCTGTCGAGAACCTGCCTGAAAAAGGCACTGACAACCACCCCTCGCGCTATGCCGCCAAGGCCGTCTTGGCCAAGGTGCTGCTGGCACAGAGCGGATGGGACAACGGCGGACAGCGCGACGAGGCCATCCTCCGCGAGGTGGTCAGCCTCTGCGACGAGGTCATCAACTGCGGCCAGTACGCTCTGATGGACGACTACGAGGAACTGTTCCGCATGCAGAACAACGACAACCCCGAGACCATCCTCGCCCTGCGGTGGGCCAAGCCCAGCTCCAACGAGTATGGCTCGATGAACGCCACCTACAGCGACCTGGCTCCCAACGACATCTCCGACGATGTCAACGTGTGGGGCGGCTCCCTCTGTCCCTCGCCCGACATGATTGACTACTACAACGAGGAACCTGCCGACTCCTTCCGCCTGCGCGGCACCTTCTTCACCTACGGCCGCCACTACGACTACCTATGGACAGACAAGGGCGGCTTTACCTACAAGAAGAACTGGATGCAGGTGAAGAAGGGCGTGCTGGGACGCAAGGCTGATGTCAACGGCGAGCTCGACCAGATGGCATCGCCCCTGAACACCTATCTGATGCGCCTGGCTGATGTCTACCTGACCAAGGCCGAGGCCCTGCTGGGCAACCAGACGCAGACCAGCGATGCCGAGGCGCTGAAAGCCTTCAACGCCACCCGCCTGCGTGCCAAGCTGCCCGCTAAGAGCAGTTTCACCTTTGAAGACCTCATCCGCGAGCGCCGCATAGAGTTCTGCATGGAATACATGAACTGGTTTGACATGGTGGTGTGGTACCGCTGGAAGCCCCAGTACATGCTCAACTTCTTCAACAACGTGCAGCATCGTGCCTTTGAGATTCGGGAGAACGACATCCTGAAGAACGACGACGGTACCTTCAGCTACCGCTGCTACCTGAACAACGGCACCGACTGCTGGTACTTTGCCGACTGGGTGAACAATGCCGGAGGCACCTATTGGAACGACTTCATGGCCCTCAACCAGGACGTGAACGCCACCAACGTGCTCGACAACGGCAACATCATCAAGACCAAGGACGAAGGCTACGTCTACGACCTGAACGCCCTGGTACGCGCCAACACCAACATGATTCCCATCACCCTCAGCGAGGCCAACATCTTCATGCCCTATCCTGAGACCGACGTCATTCAGAATCCCTACTTCAAGCAGCCCGCCGTGGACTACGACTTTGGAAGTGAAAAGTGAAAGATGAAAGGTGAAAAATAAAACGAGAAAAACGAAAAGTAAGAAATATGACAACGAAGAACTTCTATAAACACCTCCTCTGCTGTTTGCTGTGCTGCGGCGTTGCCGCAGCCACCACCAGCTGCAAGGACGACGACGAGGGCATGGGCACGCCGCAGATTACCGGCGTGCGCGCCTGCGACCCCGCCAAGGCCGACAGCCTCTTCCTGAAAGCCAGCACCGGGCAGATGATTGCCGTCATTGGCCAGAACCTGGCCGATGTGCAGAAAGTCTATATCAACGACCAGGAGGTGGGCTTCAACCCCACGCTGAACACTGCCCACAGCATCATCATCACCGTGCCCACCGAGGAGAAAGGCTTCCGTCTCACAGCCTTCGACTCGAGCATCAAAGATGAGATACGGCTGGAGACGAGCCACGGCACGGCCACCTACAGCTTCAAGATTACCGCCCCCTCGCCCTCACTCTCGCTCCTGCAGGCCCGCTATCCGCGCAAGGCAGGCGACGAGCTGCGCATCGTGGGCCAGAACCTGGTGGACATAGAGAAGGTCTACTTCACCGACCTCACTGCCGAGCAGCTCGACACCACCGTCTGGACTACCATCGGCGGCACCCATACGGACGTGAACTACGAGGTGGTCTCGCAGAACCATTACCTGAACAGCCGCGACACCTATGTCACCGCCTCTACGCTGAAGGCCACCATCCCCAGCCTGAGCTACGACACGGGAACGCTGGTCGTGGAGACGGCTGCCGGTACGGCCTACTATCCCTTCTCCCTCTATCTCTCCGTTCCCACCATCACGGGCGTTAATACCGACATGCCCGTCCCTGGCGAGACGCTCACCGTCAGCGGCACCTACTTCGTACAGGTGGAGCAGGTGAGATATGGCGATGTCACGCTCTCAGCCGATGACTACACCGTGGCCGAGACCGAGGACCACATCAGCTTCGTCTTCAGGCAGAAACCCTCAGAGGGCAGCGAGGCCAAGCTCACCGTCGTCACCGGCGGCGGCGAGGCCAGCATCCCCTTCTACGACTACAGCTGTCTGCTCGTCGACTTCGACGGCCGTGGTGCCGACAACGGCTGGGACCCCAACGCCAGCTACGAGACGACCGACGGTACTGCCGCTCCCTTCACTGCCGACGGCACCTTCGCACGCTTCAACATCCCAGAAGAGGGTTCCCAGTGGTGGGGCAAGATGCTGTTCTTCCGCAACTCCTGGGAAGTCAGCAGCTTCACCCTGCCGTCCTACGACGTTATTCCCGCCGAGACTTCCACTGATGACATCTATCTGGCTATGGAGGTCTACGACAACGGTTCCAGCTATAACAATGGCGACTGGATGGGCTATCTGCGCTACACCGTTTGGCCTATCGGTCTGGACACAGGCGATGCCCGCAACCAGTGGGACAACGGCTTTGCGTGGGTGAACTACGACGAGGGCATAGGCAGCTTCACCTACCCCGTCCTGGCCGACATCGACGGACAGACCTGGCAGCAGCAGTGGTATCGCCACGTCGTGCCTCTCAGCGTCTTCCCCTGCTACAAAGGCTTGATCTATGCCGACGTCATGGCCCTGGGCCTGGAGAACTTCCGCATCCAGAGCATCAACCAAGGCTCGAAGGTGGGCAAGATTGACGTCTGCTTCGACAACGTGCGCCTGTACTACCGAGGAAGATAAATAAGTAATAAGGAGTTATTTTTGCATTATTACATAAGATTATAGATTTATGACTATCAAAAACATCCATAAGTTCTTCGTCGCCTGTCTGCTATGCTGTGGCGTTGCCACAGCTACCACCGCCATCTCTTCCTGCAGCGACAGCGACGACAGCACCGCCAGCCGCCTCGCCATCCTCAAGGACGGCGCCGCTGTCAGCCAGCTGAACTTCACCCTGGCCAGCAGCTCACAGATGCTGGCCATCAGCACCGACGGCGACTGGACGGCCGAGACCAGCGACACCACCTGGTGCCGCCTCCAGGTGCATGCCGGCTACGGCTATGCCGACTCGCTGCACAACAGCTACACCCGTGTCCTCGTGGCCAAGAACGAGGGCGACGCCCGTCAGGCCACCATCACCGTCAAGGCCGGCTCGCTGACGCAGACGGTCATCGTCAGTCAGCGCGGCATGGGCACCGACCCCGGCGACACCTTCATGAGCGGCTTCCAGTTCGTAGAGAACCTCGTCCTGGGCTACAACCTGGGCAACACCCTCGATGCCAGCCACGACCCCGCCACTCAGTCGTGGTTCAAGCCAAAGACCGTCTACGACTGGGAGACAAGCTGGGGACAGCCCGTCACGACACAGGAAATACTCGACGATATTACTTCTCGCGGGTTCAACATTGTCCGTGTGCCCGTTACCTGGTTCCCCCACATGGACAGCGAGGGAAATGTCGACGAGGCATGGATGAACCGTGTGGAAGAGGTGGTGAACTATGTCCTCAACACCGGGTCCTACTGCATCCTCAACGTTCAGCACGACACGGGTGCCAAGGATGCCGGCCGCACCGACAATGCAGCATGGATAGCCGCCGACCTCGACGAGTATCCCGTCATCAGCCCCCGCTTCAAGAAGCTCTGGACACAGATTGCCACCCGCTTCCGCGACTATGGCGACCACCTGCTCTTCGAGGCCATGAACGAGACACTCAACGGACAGCGCCAATGGAACACCCCCAACCAGGCCAGCGACTATGAGGCGCTGAACCGCCTCTTGCAGGACTTCGTCGATGCCGTGCGTGCCACCGGCGGCAACAACGAATACCGCAACCTCGTCGTCAACCCCATGGGGGCTACCAGCAAGCAGGAGGAGATAGACGCCTTCCAGTGTCCCCTTGACGTGCATGCCAATCACCTCATCGCCAGCGTCCACAGCTACGACCCCTACAACTTCTGCTGCGACGGCGGCGAGTGGAATCACCTCATGTTCGACAGCGAGTGCACCGCCGAGATCGACTCCATCTTCCAGCGGGTGGAGAAGCGCTTTGCCCAGGAGCTGGGACTGCCCTTCTTCTTCGGCGAGTTCGGTGCCATCGACCGCAAGAAGGCCATGACCGAGCGCATCAAGTACGCCCGCTATATGGCATCGAAGTTCAAGGCATACGGCACCAGCGGCCTCTGGTGGATGGGGCTCTACGACCGTGAGGAAATGGAATGGGATGAAGAGGAAATTGCCGATGCCCTCTTCAACTCCATTAAATAAAGCAAAAAAGCAGGGGCTTGCGCCAAAGATTTTGCTGCAAGCCTTTGCTGTTTCCGCCAAAAGTACTAATTTTGCAGCAATTTTATTAACAACATCTTTAACAAACAAAACAACAACAATGCTTATGAAGAAAATCTTTACTTTCATCGCTGGCCTGCTCCTTGTTGGCAGTGCCCATGCAGCAGTACTCGTCGACGAGGTGACCGAGGGCGCTGAGTACAGCTACGCCGGCACCTGGGGCGGCAACTGGTTCAACCAGGGTGGCGACGCCCTGGACAAGGACGTGTCGGAGTACGACTACGTGTGGATTCAGTTTGCTAATGTGACGGGCAAGATTGGCTTCGGCATCGTCTATGCCGAGTGGCTCAAGACCGAGTCGTGGGGCGAGACCTACTACACCGACTCCAAGATCATCGAGGCTGAGTCGGGCGTCGTCGGCATCCCTCTGGAGAAGACCAAGACCTTAGTCCACGGCATCAACAATGTCGACAACGACTTCAAGGGCGACATCTACGCCAAGCATGTGCGTCAGGTGTACGTCCAGGACCAGGGCGTCGCCTCTACCATCAAGGTCGTAGGCATCTGGTACGGCACCGAGGCCGAATACCAGGATGCTTTGGCTGGCAACAAGCCCCAGGTGGCTCCCAAGAAGCAGCTCGACCTCACCAACCTGGGTTCAGGCTGGGGCAACTCCGAGTACGATGCTGCCACGAAGACCATCACCATCGGCGAAGACTGGAGCGGCAAGGGCTGGTGGCTGGCCACATGGGACGGTGCCACAAGCACCAACGTGGGCACCAGCTATGCTGACTACGACAAGCTGGCCATCGAGTTTGCCGAGCCTACCGAAGCCAACGGCAAGGTCAACGTAGAGTATGACGGTGGTCTGGAAAGCAGCGCCTATGAGTTTGCCGCCGGTTCTACTGTCGCAGTCGTCGACCTGAGTGCCGAAGGCAAGAAGCAGGTGATGCAGGTCTACATTCAGGGTCCTGCCGGCTCCAAGTATGTGCTGGCCGATGCCTACTTCTGCACCAACGAGGCCGCTCCTGAGATTCCGCAGAACAACGTGAAGACCCTCTTCTCGTGGGAAGGCGGCGAGGAAGGGGCCGTCGTCAGCGGCGGAACCGTCGTGGGCAATGGTGCCGATGCCGAGAGCGTCAACTACGCCAACAATATCTACTACACCATTCGTGTCAGCTCGAAGAAGGCCAATGTCGATACCGACAACATCACCATCACGCTCGACGAGGCACTGGCCGAGGGCGACAAGATTGCCGTTACGGCCTACAGAAACAAAGATACTGCCGGCAAGATTGCCACGCTCTATCTGGCTTACGAGAACGGCGCACCCTTCTTCAACGACGAAGAGACCTGGGTGAACATCTACAACAATGGTGAGGACATCGACGAAGACGGCGAGACGCCCAACACCAACACATACGTTGTGGCAGCCGACAATGCCGGCAGCAAGGTCATCCGCCTGGCTCGTTCCAAGGCCAGTACGAATATCTTCATCACCAAGTTTGTCATCACCCGCACAGCCGACGACACCAATGCCGTTGAAAGTGTGAAGACATTCGTCGTCGCCGACGGCGCAGTCTACAACCTCCGTGGCCAGCGAGTAGATGCCACCTACAAGGGCATTGTCGTCAGCAACGGTAAGAAATTCTTCCAGAAGTAAGCAAAAACAGGCGAATGCTTTGGCCAGCCTGATAACAAAAGTGGCTGCACCTTCGGGTGCGGCCACTCAAAGATAACAATGGAAAGACCGACAAAAGCATCGGTGGGACGCGAGTTCCGCGACTATGTGATGATTACGATAGCCATGCTGTCGTACTGTATAGGGTGGGCCGTGTTCCTGCTGCCCAACAACATCACCACGGGCGGGGTGGCCGGTGTCACCTCCATCCTCTACTGGGCTACGGGCATACCCGTGCAGTTCTCCTATTTCGTCATCAACGCCATCCTGCTGCTCATCGCGCTCCGCATTCTGGGGTGGAAGTTCTGCGTGAAGACCATCTTTGCCGTCAGCGTGCTCACCGTGGCCGTAGGCATCGTCACAGAGACCTATACCGGCCATCTGCTCAGCGACCAGCCGTTCATGGCGGCCATCATCGGCGCCGTGTTCTGCGGCTGCGGCGTGGGGCTGGGGCTGGCCAACAACGGGTCGACGGGTGGCACCGACATCATCGCCGCCGTCGTCAATAAGTACCGCGACGTGTCGCTGGGCCGCGTCATCCTCATCTGCGACGTGGTCATCATCTCCAGCAGCTATTTCGTGCTGAAGGACTGGGAGAAAGTCATCTATGGCTACGTGGTGCTCTACGTCACTGCCTTCTGCATCGACCAGGTGGTGAACTCCATGCGCCGAAGCGTGCAGTTCTTCATCATCAGCGACAGGTACCTCGAGATAGGCGAGCGCATCAACAAGGAACCCCACCGAGGCTGCACCACCATCGATGCCCACGGTTTCTATTCAGGTAAGGAAGTGAAAATGCTCTTTGTGCTGGCCAAGAAACGTCAGAGCGACGCCATCTTCCGCATCATCAACGACATCGACCCCACCGCCTTCGTCTCGCAGAGCGCCGTCATCGGTGTCTACGGCGAGGGCTTCGACCGGTTCAAGGTGCGGAGGCAGAAGGCAAAGAGTCAGTAAGCACCTCGACGATGACCTTGGCGATGCCCTGCCGGATGATGCCCAGCTGGCGGGCAGCGCACCAGGAGAGATCGATGATGCGGCCCCTGACGAAGGGGCCGCGGTCGTTGACACGAACCACGACGACGCTGTCGTTGGAGGGGTTAGTGACACGCAGCCGCGTGCCGAACTTATGGGTGCGGTGGGCGCACGTCAGACTGTCGTGGTGCAGGCGCTCGCCGCTGCTGGTCATCTTTCCTGTAGCCCTCTTTGCATAATAGGAGGCGAGACCCTTCTGCGTCTGGCCTATGGCCAGACTAAATGATAAATGACAAATGATAAATGATAATACCATGCGGATGATGGCCTTACTACCTATTGCTCTCCTCATGACCAGACGAATGATGCCCTTACTACTCATAGCTCTCCTCATGGCTCAATAGCTCATTTGTCACCCATCATCTGGCGTTTATCATTTATCATTTATCATTTATCATTTATCATTTAGGGCGCAGCCCGCCCGGAGCCCGCTATACTATTCCCTGTGCCAGCATGGCCTTGGCCACCTTCATGAAGCCTGCCACGTTGGCGCCCTTCACGTAGTTGATGTAGCCTGACGGCTCCTTGCCATACTTCACACACTGCTCGTGGATGCCCTGCATGATCTGGTGCAGGCGCTGGTCCACCTCCTCGGCCGTCCACGACATGCGCGTCGAGTTCTGCGTCATCTCCAGTCCGCTGGTGGCCACGCCGCCGGCGTTGACGGCCTTGCCCGGAGCGAACAGCTGTCCTGCGGCGATGAACTTGTTCACAGCCTCAGCCGTGCAGCCCATGTTCGACACCTCGGCCACGCACAGCGGTTTATGTGCCAGAATTCTGTCGGCATCGTCGCCGTTCAGCTCGTTCTGTGTGGCGCAAGGCAGGTAGATGTCGGCCTTCTGCTCCCAAGGCTTCTTGTCCTTGAAGAACTGGCTGCCGGGGAACTCCTCTGCATAGGGCTGGCAGATGTCGTTGCCGCTGGCACGCAGCTCCAGCATGTATTCTATCTTCTCTGCGTCCAGTCCGGCAGGGTCGTAGATATAGCCGTCGGGACCGCTGATGGTGATGACCTTTGCACCCAGCTCGGTAGCCTTCTTGGCGGCACCCCAGGCCACGTTGCCGAAGCCGGAGAGGGCCACCGTCTTGCCCTTGATGTCGAGGCCGTGGGTCTCCATCATGTGGTGGACGAAGTAGAGCGCGCCGAAGCCCGTGGCCTCCGGGCGCAGAATCGAGCCGCCCCATTCCATGCCCTTGCCCGTGAGCGTGGCGCCGTGGAACTGCGAGGTCAGCTTCTTGTAGTAGCCGAAGAGGTAGCCTATCTCGCGCGCTCCTACGCCGATGTCGCCGGCCGGCACGTCCATGTCGGGGCCTATCACCTTGTAGAGCTCGCACATGAAAGCCTGGCAGAACTTCATCACCTCGTTGTCGCTCTTGCCCCGGATGCTGAAGTCCGAGCCGCCCTTGCCGCCGCCCATGGGCAGCGTCGTCAGCGCGTTCTTGAACGTCTGCTCAAAGCCCAGGAACTTCAGGATGCTCAGGTTCACCGACGGGTGGAAGCGCAGGCCACCCTTGTAGGGGCCGATGGCGCTGTTGAACTGCACGCGGTAGCCAATGTTCACCTGCACCTCGCCCTTGTCGTCCACCCAGGGCACACGGAACGTGGTGATGCGCTCAGGCTCAACGATGCGCTCCACTATTTTTGCCTTCTCAAACTCAGGATGCTGGTTGTACACGTCCTTGATGCTTTCCAGCACCTCGCGTACGGCCTGCAGGAACTCCAACTCACCCGGATGTTTGCGCTCCAGGTTTTGCATAATTTTCTCAACTTCCATAGTTCTCGGTTTTAAAGTTAATCACTAGTATGTCTAGCACACCGCAAAGATAGGTATTTTTCTGCGAACTGCCAAGGAAAAATGAAAAAATATTTTCTTTTTATTCATTCTCACCCCGCTGACAGCCCTTTTAGCCCAGCCCAGCTATTCAGCGATGCAGCAGAAATGGCTTTCACGCGCGCGCGCGTAATAATGCGCGAAAAAAGGCGCTACTCGAGCTACTTTGATGCCGAACAAATTGATTTACAGATGGTTGTTTGTAGCTATAGGGCTCCATTAGGCGCTACCATTGTAGCTACAGGGGCGCTTCTGGCAAATACTGCCGCCGCTCGGAAAAATACTGCCACCGTTTGGAAAAATACTGCCGCCGTTTGAAAAAATACTGCCGCTATTTTGAAAAAAACTGCCGCCGTTTGAAAAAATACTGCCGCCGTTTTGAAAAATACTGCCGCCGTTTGGAAACATACCAATTCTGTTTGCCTGTAGCTACATCTGTAGCTCCAAAAAGCGGGTTGTAGCTACAGACATTATAATGAAAGTCAGAAAGTTAGCCGCCAAAGTAGCTCATGTAGCGCCTTTTTTTGCGCGTAATGCGCGCACGCGCGCGTGTGACCACACTTTCAGAAAAACAATTAAGAAAGATTCTTGATGAACTGCGAGATGAAGGAAAGGTTAAGACGTAGGCACATAATAAGTCTATTATCATTAAGACAGCAATTGAAGCCTTCATCAAAAGATTTGTGTCCACTCTGGCTGGTTGAATTCATGTACTTCTGATATTTCTCATAAACTCGATTGTAAACCTTAGTACAGTCATTGATTGAATTACACCCATTCATACTTAACAACACTTGGGCATAATTGACATTTTCAGTATCGTGGCCATACCAACTATCCAACATTATAAGAGTATCTGAGTAACTGTAATTCTTGAAGTCTGGCATTATAAAAAAATATATTAAAAGTCTATTGACAATTCTTCTGCCGAATCTGAAATCATCGGTTTTATCATCGACTCCACGTACTTCACCTCATCTGGAGATAGATCATATTTCTCGAACAAGTCAGCATCCGTCCAAGAATGGGTAAAGTCCTGCATAGGAACGAAATGGTAAACCTGAGCCATAGCGTCTTGTGTAATCTTCATTGAGGAAACCAAGAGACGGAAGAAGCGGGTCTTCAGATAGCTGATAAAGTTCTTTGCTTCGTCCTCTGAGTCGAACTTCGCATAAAGATATGTCTGAGAGCATACAGAGGAAGCACTTGCCAAGATTGGGTCTCCCAAAACAATTTTGTCGTTGCCAGAGCCACCTGCCTTAGGGATGAAAACTTTGATTGCATCAACATCTTGACTGTTCTTGCGGATATCCATCTTGCGGACGTAACCCGTCTTTCTGACGTTATGATCCCAATAGAACAACTTGACATTGAATTCATCTGTCTGCGTATCACTCACGTCAAACGGATGCTTCTTGCTGGTCTTGGGATTGGTGGGTATGCCAAACGGAGTATCAGAAGAAATGATTGATTCTACCACGCCAAGATTCTCCTCGCGCGCCTTACGCATCACCTTGTCAACCAGTTTTGCCAGCTTAGGCTCACGGATGATGACATCTAAATCTTTTAAATTCAATTGTTCTGTCTCTACTTTTCCACCCTTAACTAGCGAATAGTCACAATCCCCTTGATGCTCAACATCATTTAGATAGTAACATACACCACCTTTGATTTCCACATCCTTAGGGAACAGCTCACTGGCATCATGGAAAGCTGTCAGTTGAGACACGGTACCACAAGTCAGCATTTCCTTGCGGAACGGGTCAAGCAAATTAGACCTACCACCAGTAAACC
This sequence comes from Prevotella sp., assembly GCA_024697405.1. Lineage (GTDB taxonomy): Bacteria > Bacteroidota > Bacteroidia > Bacteroidales > Bacteroidaceae > Prevotella. The sequence continues at coordinate 3,709 of JAILFU010000142.1, read as the reverse complement.
ATTTGGATGGTATAATGAGTGTTGAGAACAAATTCGACAAAGATTTTGCTACTTTACTGAAGTCTTGGAAGATTGGTGCATCGTTTGTGCCACCAGAACCACCTTCGTCTTGATACGGGGGATTACCCACTGCTACTATTATTCCCATTTCTTTTATATTGTTTATAATCTCATCGGCTTGCTCGCCTATGAGGTCGTATGAATTATAATCACTTGCTATATTTTCTACCGGCATATCCAAAGCCTCGTACACTTTGCGTGTAAATTCATAAGCGATGGATGATGTTGGAATGGAGTAAATTTTGTCTTTGTAGTTGTCGCCAAACTCCAGCAGGATGGCGTAAGCAAATTCACCCTCCTTCGATGCAATATCCAAGAACTTCGCATCTGCAGAAATTCTATCATGGGGTATTTGGCGCAACATTCTCAAAGCCACCTTATCAACAGGTGTCACCACCTCTGACTCTGACCAACGACCAAACTGTCGCATAGCATTTTCAACACGTTCAATAGGTTGTTTGCTCTCGTCATTGGCAAGGTCGTTGACATTCTGAATCTTATAATCTAGTTCGTGAAGAGAATTAGGATTCAAATGCTTATACAGAAGTCCTGCCATCTTCTTGCTGATGCCCAGATGCTTGGCTATCCTCACATTGTCATCACCCTTGTCAATCACATCCATGATGTCCTGAAGAGCTAAAACCTGATCTTTTGTGAGGAATGCAAAGAAAAGATAGCGTGAATAGAGCGTGAGAATTCGTTTGCCTAAAGAATCATCCTCTTTCTTCTCCTTATCTGATGTTGGATTGGTGGTTTCTTCGTCTTCTGTTGGATAAGCATCAACATCGTCTAACTCAATATCATCCTCTCCATCTTCTTTCGTTGGCTTTAATTTCAAACCGCCCCGTGTACCCATTGGCTGCTGACGCATGATTTCATCTCGCAGTTCATCAATATCAAGAAGAGAGAGATCAACAGGCACATCCTTTGCCTCGTCCAATATGCTCCTTTCGCTGGAGTACTTACGAATGAAGTTTAGGATGTCGTTTGGTGTGACTTCTTGCAGTTTGTCTTTGTTCAGCCAAATTGCTGGCGACACTTTTAGTTCCTTCTCTATGCGCTCCAACAAATGCCGGTTTCCATTGGCATCCGTATTGATGTCATAGATGTGAGCACGGAGTTCCTGAAGGAAGAACATTCGGTTAGGGTCGAAATCCACCAAAAGCGTTTGCGGCTTCATGTTGCGCTTGGCGATATGACCTTCATCATCCGTATAAGTCACCACATACGGATTTTGCAAACGGAAGATGGCCTGGTCGTATTCCTGTGGTGATTCTGTCTCTTTCAAATAGAGCATTGTATCCCATTGCGGTACTGTAGAACCTGTCAGCATACGATTGACTGTCAGCGTCAGCGTCTTTACACCATTGGCTTCGCAGTCCTCAATCTTTTTCTTTACAGTAGCAAGGTTGCTAAATAATCGTCCGTCTTCTACACCTGTGATGTTCAATATTTTATATTGGGAGAGGTTCTTGAATATATCTTTATGCTTCTTGATAAGGGTCTCCATTGCGTCACATGAAGCACGATAAGGCAACACCATCACAACATGGTGACACAAATCACCCTGCTTGATGCGCTCGTTATCGAGAAATCCCATCACATTACTGTCTTCCTTTGAACCATCAATGACTTGTAAGAAGTCAAGAACTTCTGGCTCATGTCTGAAAACAAGGTGTTTGCCATCGTTATCCTTTGTTATAGACAGAGGACTAAACAATTCGCGGAAAGCTGTAGAAATGCCTGCTTGATTTAATTCCTCCAATTTCTTGATGGCAGATACATTAAGATTGAAGGCAAATCTGACCATCTGTGGGAAACCAAAGTAGGGGTTCTCCCATTCTTCCTTTGTGTCAAGGTTTTGTTCATCCCACTTCTTACTTGCTTCTATGATGTCTGTAAACTGGCAATAGCTGATAATATCCTCATCGGTAAACTCATTACCCATCAATATTCGGTAAGGAGTTCCAGACAAGTGCAACTGGACTTTACTCTTCAATTCTCGCGTCTGTTCCAACAGTTCATCTACGCTTTCGTCATTATGCTTCTTTTCTTGCGCCAACACCTTGTCGCTGGATGCCTTTGTCAGGACGGAACCATAGTGTTCTGCGCGAGCACCGAAATGGGTTTCGTCAACAATCAGTAAGTCAACAGATTGCTTGAATAACTGTTTGTGACGTTCCTTTATCTCAGGACTACTCAGGTCTTGAAGGGTAAGACAGACAACTATTTTCTGCTTTTTCTTCTTTGCTTCTGATAGCAACTTGTGATTAGCTTTCAAGTCTTCGCTGGAAACATAGAGGTATTCTTCAAAGTTCTTGAATTTCTCAACCGTTTTCTTCCATTCGCCTTTTACATCAGCTTTTGCAGAAACGACCAGCACCAAGTCGGCATCCATCTTCTGAGCACAACACATTGCCGTAAAACTCTTACCAAAACGCATGACTGCATACATCAATAGATGAGTACGCTTTTTCTTAATAGCATTTTCAAAGCGTTCTATTGCATCAGCTTGATTAGGACGTGGAGTCAGTGGTTCTTCATCACGGGTGTAATGGAATTCCTCAGGCATTCGGCCATCTTGCATGGAATAGAACTTGTATCGTCCGTCGTTCTTCTTGGCACTATCCGTGATGTCTGCTATGGCCTCTTCTATGTCAGAAGGTACAGCCTCTTCAAAAAACTCGTTGGAGAAATATGGTAAGTTAGGAAATGCCTCGCGAGTAATGCGGTTACGCTTCTTCTCTTCCATCACGAACTTATGCACCTCGAAGTCTCTGAAATACTTTTCATCAACTCTCGCTACATGTTCATAGAGTTTAACCAAATCTTCATAGTGATGACGCCATTCTTTTAGACGATCCTCTACAGGACGATAGGTATCACCAATCTTCAAATAATTGGGTACGGTATTCGTCTCAAACGCGTAGATATGCGGCTCGACACGACCTGCAATTATTTTGTCAACTATCTCAGTATTCATCATAGCTTCTCTTTTTTTGCAAGTCCATTAATCTGGTCAAATCTGATGGTTTTTCCAGTTTCCCAATCCATGGTTTTCACATAGATTCCATTATGCTTATGGATTAAACCTTTCTTACAACCTTCACATTCTATTTCCTGGCGTATTACTTCACCAGAAATAATATCTCTTGTTTCCAAGACTTTTGGATGACAACTGCGAGGGATGACGAACTTCAAACCGTCCATCTGGAAAATGTTCCAAGAAATAATCTCTGCAATCTCTTTAACATCGTCAATGGAGGGTTCCTCGCCAAATCTGTCCTCATAGTAATCAAAGAATGACATCAGAAGGTTCTCTCGTGCCAACAATAGATTATCCCCTTGCCACTCATATCCAAGCGTACCTTTGAAGGCCATCTTTGCCCAATATAGCCAATCCTCACGGGTGGTAGTATTCTCGTTGACAATACGAAGTTTTCTGTCAATCCAACCAATGCGTTTTCTTAAGTCCGTTATTGGCTCTCCTGTCACAGTATCATAGCGGCTTGCCAAAAACGGAGCCTCGCCGCAGGTGATTTCTATCACACCCATGCTGACATATTCCTGCCAAGTCTTTCCTTCAGGGAAGGTAATAATTCCTTCTGTTGGCTCCCATGAATGCCTGCCGCTTTCGTTGGAGATTTTA
>JAILFU010000140.1 GCA_024697405.1 Prevotella sp. | reverse complement strand
GGCGGCAACGTGGAGGTGAACATCAGCGGCGGCACCATGCTCGGCTCCGTCTATGGTGGTGGCCGACTGGCATCGGTAGGTATCGGCTTCAATGCTGCTACTAGTTCACACTATGGTCAGTACACGGAAGACGGCCCGGTGAAATACACACAAGCTGAATGTGATAGTTATAATACCGCAAATAATCTTAGTTCTGGCAATGAAGGCTATAGGACAACCGACGACATTAAGATTCCTGCAGGAAAGACCTTCGGACACGTCACCGTTAACATCAGTGGCGGCACTATTGGTAATGATCTTGAAGACATCACCGTGGAGCACACCAAGGGGGGTAATGTCTATGGCGGCAGCATGGGACGTCTGACGAAACTGGACGGCTCCTACAATACTGAACTCTGGCCTCAGCTGGGTCAGGTGAAGACTACTGCTGTCAATATCAGCGGCAACAGCACCGTCATCAAGAACAATGTCTATGGCGGTGGCGAGCTGGGGCCTGTGCGCGACAATGCCGCCATCGTCGTGGGTAAGGAAAGCAAGACTAGCGAAACCATTACCAGTCCTACCATCTGCCGCAACATCTTTGGCGGCGGCTATGGCAGTGGAATTTTCTCGGACGACTCCAAGGCCACAGTCACGGCCGAACAGGACGGGAACACCGTTGTCTTCGGCTATTCGCCTATGCAGTGGGCTGGCATAGTAGGACAACAAACTGAAGTGAGCATCTACGGCGGTTGGGTGAAGAAGAGTGTCTATGGTGGTGGCGAGATGGCATCGGTAGGCATCATCAACTATATGTTGGATGAAACTGAGTATGACTCTGAGGCCGCTGTACCTGCAGAGAAGAAGATATTCCGAAAGAACCCCACAACCAACAAGTATACTGTTTACTCAGATATAGTGAAGCATGCTGATGAAAGCAATAGCTTTGCACTCAGCTGGCCGTACAAGCTTGAGTATCTGTCTGGCTATGAAGGTACGACAAACGTCAACATCTTTGGCGGACGTATCGGATTCACCGGCAAGGACTTTATGGGTCCGTTCGATGATCAGGGCCGGCCGTTAGATGTCGACAACCATAATGCAGTTCTTGATCCTAACAACGCAGCTGACGCCAAAATAATCAAAAATGCCCGAATGGACAACGGCGACATCTACGGCGGCGGTAAGGGACTGGTTGGCGACCGCTACGACTACGCTTTCTGTGCCAATGTGAACGACGCTCATGTCAACATCAGCTATCCGAGTGATAACGGAGCCACTCCAGAGAACTACAAAACGAAGGAGGGTGACACCTATACGTATGACTGCGTTTCCGGTGCTGTCTATGGTGGTGGCGAGAATGGTCATGTCATTGGAAACACGGAGGTGACGCTCACCAACGGCTTGATAGGCCATGCCCTCTATGGCGGCGGTAGCGGTAAGGGACAGTACACCAAGAGGCTGCTTAAGATAGGTAAGGCTGAAGGATCAAATAATCCAGACGATTATCACGATGTCAACATCTACAGTATCTCTGCCGGCAAGGTCTTTGGCAACACCAAGGTCAATATGGAAGGCGGTTACGTGGTGCGCAACATCTATGGTGGCGGCAATATGGGCTCCGTGGGTAAGGGCAACTATGCCGGTGGTTCTGACGATTACTACCCTGCCGGTTATGGCGAAACGCTCAATAATGCGGGAACGGACGACGGTAAGATTCTATGGGATGCTACTAAGAATGATAATAGTTTCGCATTCTTCAATAGCGGTAAGACCGAAGTCATAGTCACTGGTGGACAAGTCGGATTTGTTGACACGAAGCCCAAGGACAGCATGAAGGACGGACTGCCTTACGGTAACATCTTCGGCGGTTGCCGCGGTGAGTCAGCTCCTAATATCAATGAGTCGCCACGCTACCACTACAGTCCCGAGTTCTTCTCCGGCTATGTCAACGAGACCAGTGTGAAGATAGGAAAGACGCTTGCCGATTTTACGGGTGACGACGCAGAAACTGATTATGCTGCCTATGCAGGACCAGTAATCTATGGTTCAGTCTATGGTGGCGGTCAGGATGGACACGTGCGTAGGGACACGCATGTAACTGTCAACAAAGGCGAGATTGGTCTGCCTTTCACCGATGCGAACAGGACGGTATTGGGCAAGACAGAGAGTACGACACTCAATGACGAACTCGACAACCCGCTGTGGCTGTACCGAGGCAACGTCTATGGAGGCGGTTCTGGCATCGGCAAGTACTATTATGACTTCAATGCCAACGACCGGTATACCAAGGAGGCTGGCCAGGACGAAGAGGCTGAAGAGAATATCGAAGAGTGGGATTATGTGAATCCTCTTAATCCTGCTGGAGGCACAACACCGATGAAGGAGATAGACTACAGTACCTCTGCCGGTTCTGTGACCCGCTTCACGAAGGTTGAGGTCAATGGCGGCACCATCCATCGTAATGTCTATGGCGGTGGTTCGCTGTCCAGTGTCGGTCCTCCTGCCATCCCGCCCAAAAGAGAAGAAACTGCCTATAAGGAAGGTGTCACCAAGCGCGGAGACGGAACAGATGCCGGTCCCGGCTGGTGGTCGCAGTGCGAAGTCATCATCAAAAGTATCATAGGCTCACCGACATACGACCCCGTCTATGGCGGAGAAGTCTATGGTGCCAGCCGAGGTGATATCGGGCTGGGCGAGTCGTTCGGCAATGTGGTGTGGACCCTGGTGAAAATCCTGAATGGTGCGAACATCAAGGGCAACGTCTTCGGTGGAGGCGACAACGGTATCGTGAAGCAGGACACCGACGTGCAAATAGGTGAAGCTCAGGAGTGATGAGTAGAATTATCATGATCACCGGCGGGCAGCGTTCGGGAAAGAGCGAGGAGGCCGAGCGACGGGTGCTGAGCATGACGGACAGCCCGGTCTATCTGGCCACGGCACAGGTGCTCGACGATGAGATGCGCCATCGCGTCAGCCTCCACCAGCAGCGGCGCGGCCCGCAGTGGACGAACATCGAGGAGCCGCTCTGGCCCAGCCGCCACGACCTCACAGGACGTGTAGTGCTGATGGACTGCCTCACGCTGTGGCTGACGAACCTGTTCTTCGACGAGGAGTCGAAGGAAGACGAAGTCAGCGAAAGGCTGGCAGAGCGGGTGCTGCAGCGGGCGAAGGACGAGTTCGACCGGCTGGCCTCTCAGGATGCCACACTGATTGTGGTGACCAACGAGATAGGGCTAGGCGGCACCAGCGCCAACCGCCTGCAGCGCCAGTTCACCGACCTGCAGGGATGGATGAACCAGCATGTGGCGGCCCGCGCCGACGAAGTCATCCTCATGGTGAGCGGCATCCCCGTGGTGATTAAAGACAATTGACCATAGGCTTTTGACTTTAGAATTTAGACTTTAGAATTTAGACCTCAGACCTCAGATGGTCAGGTGCGCGGCATATTTGCCGCCTCTTCGACTTCAGACTTTAGACGACAGACTTTAAATGAGAGCATTTAAGATAGAACCGCTTGAACGGGACTTTGAGACAGCTATACAGCAGAAGATTGACAACCTGAACAAGCCGAAAGGCTCGCTGGGCAGGCTGGAGGAGCTGGCCATGCAGATATGCCTGATGCAGCAGACGCTGGAGCCGCGCCTGTCGCATCCCTGCCACCTGCTGCTGGGCGGCGACCACGGCATAGAGCGCGAGGGCGTCAGCGCCACGCCGCGCTGTGTGACATGGCAACAGATGGTGAACTTCACCCGTGGCGGCGGCGGGGTGAACATGTTCTGCCGACAACACGGGTTTAAGCTGCGCATCGTCGATGTGGGCGTGGATTATGATCTTGCCTCGATAGTACTTTCCTCCCCTCGGAGGGAGAAATCATGCTCTGTACTCACCTCCTCTCAAAGAGAGGTGGAAGCTCTATTCCTCGACCGGAAGATAGCCCGTGGCACGCGCAATTTCCTCTACGAGCCGGCCATGAGTGAAGAGGAGCTGGAACAGACCATCGAGGTAGGCGTAGCTTTGGCCGACGACTGCCACCGCGAGGGCTGCAACATCCTTTGCATCGGCGAGATGGGGGCGGCCAACACTTCGCCCAGCAGCATCTGGATGAGCCTGTTCTGCGGCATCCCCCTCAGCGAGTGCATTGGGGCGGGCAGCGGCCTCGACGGGCGGGGCATCAGCCATAAGCAGCGGGTGCTGGAGGAGGCAGTGAAGCGGTTCCTGTCATCGGAGGAGACAACTACGGCCGCCACCCGTCCATCCTTAAAGACCGCTGAAACGATACGCTACTTCGGGGGCTTCGAGATGGTGGCAGCCATCGGGGCTATGCTGCGGGCTGCCGAGCTGCGGATGCTGGTCATGGTCGACGGGTTTATCATGACGGCCTGTGCCCTGGCCGCTTGTCAGCTTTATCCCGAAGCCAAGGAATACATGATTTTCGGCCACTGCGGCGACGAGAGCGGCCACCGCCGCATGCTCGACTTCCTCCAGGCGAAGCCGCTGCTCAGCCTGGGCCTGCGGCTGGGCGAGGGCACCGGCGCCCTCTGCGCCTACCCTATCATCGACTCCGCCGTGCGGATGATCAACGAAATGAACAACTTCCGAAATGCGAATATCACGAAATACTTTTGACCGGCCCTGGGCGGCATTCATGTTTTTCACTCGTCTGCCGCTGTGGCGCCTCCACCAGCCCCGAAAGGAGAGTTACGACTCGGTGGTGGAGTGGTGGCCGCTGGTAGGCTGGCTGACGGGCGGCGTAATGGCTGCCGTGTTGTGGTGGGGCAGTATGGTGCTGCCCTGGACGGTGACAGTCCTACTGGCCATCGTCGCACGCCTGCTGCTGACGGGAGCACTCCATGAGGACGGCCTGGCCGACTTCATCGACGGCTTCGGCGGCGGAGGCACCGACCGCCAGCGCATCCTCGACATCATGAAGGACTCGCACATCGGCACTTATGGTGTGCTGGGACTTGTTGTCTACATCGGCCTGCTCTTCGCAGCCCTTCACAGCATGTCTCCCCAGCTGGCGGCGCTGACTGTCCTGGCTGCCGACCCCTATGCAAAGATGCTGGCCGGACAGGTCATCCAGATGATGCCCTACGCCCGCACCGCCCAGACGGCAAAGGCGCATACTGTCTACCGTCGCATGAGCACCACGTCGGCACTGCTGCTGGCCGTGCAGGGACTGCTGCCTATGGTCATCTACCTCTGGTATTTCAGCGACTTCGTAGAGTGGGAATTTGTCATCTTCCTGCCCTGCTTGGCGATGTATTTCATCTATCGCCTCATGTGGAGCCGACTGCGAGGCTACACCGGCGACTGCTGCGGAGCACTCTTCCTGCTCACCGAGCTGATGGTCTACCTGGCAGTGGTCTATCAAACCTGTAGACTATAGCCTAATTTTTACGCGCGCGCGTAAAACTTTCAACCGACTATACTTCTATAAATCCGATTGCCGCTGACGCACTGCCTCGAAGAGGAGGATGGCGGCAGAGACGGAAACGTTGAGCGAGTCGAGGCGGCCCAGCATGGGAATGCGGATGTGGGCGGTGGCCACGTCGCGCCACTGCTGCGTCAGGCCGGTGCTCTCGGTGCCCATGACAATGGCCGTAGGGCGGCGCATGTCGGTGTCGTAGTACAGACTGGAGTCCTGCAGCTGGGCGGTGAGAATCTGTATGCCATGCTCCTGCAGGAAAGCGATGCACTCCTCGCTGGTGCAGGCCACGGTGGGCACGGTGAAGACAGCGCCGATGCTGCTGCGGATGAGGTTAGGATTGTAGAGGTCGGTAAGCGGGTCGCAGACGATGACTGCCGTGGCGCCGGCGGCATCGGCCGAGCGGAGCACAGCCCCCAGGTTGCCGGGCTTCTCCACAGACTCAAGAACGACGATGAGCGCCTCTTTAGCCTCAACGCGGGAAGCCTTTCCCCCGGCGTCTCTACAAGAGGAGAGGGGAGTATGTTGACTTTGCGCAAGGTCCGACGGTGTCTGTCTTTTAGGAGCATATAGACTTTGCGCAAGGTCGGCCAGCGTCAGTTTTTTCTCTTTGACAATGGCGATGACGCCCTCTGTAGAGCCGCGATAAGCCACCTTGGCGTAGAGCGAAGCAGGAAGCAGGAAGAGCGATTTAAAATCTTCATTCCCCATTTTCAATTCTTCATCGCTCAATCCCCAATCTTCATTCTTCATTCTTAACTCTTCGTTTACGAAGAGGCTGTGCAGCTCATAGCCTGCACGGAGGCAATGCTCCAGCTCACGACGGCCCTCGACCACAAAGAGGCCGTCGCGCCGCCGCTGCTGCGACTTCTGCTGCAAGGCCAGCAGATGCTTGATTCTCGGATTCTGTGCGCTTGTTATTTCCATTTGCCTGCAAAGGTAGTAAAAAAGAACGGGAATTATTCTCTCTTTTCGGAGAAAATGATTACTTTTGCAGGAAAATTGTCAGAACATGAACAGAAAGATAGATGTCTTCCTGCCTGTAGCCATGAAAGAGGTGGCTCATTCCCTCACCTCGCAGCTAGAGGCCAACCCCATTGTCAGGAAAATATTCCCCGCCGGCAGCATGCACACCAGCGAGGCTCTACGCACGCTGGCTTCTCAGGCCAACGCCCTCTACACGTTGCTGGTGACCAAGCCCGTGGCGCTGCAGCTGGGCGAAGGAGCACTGGAGCGTATGGTGCTCGTGGCCAACGACTCAGATGCCGCCCTGGTCTATGCCGACAGGTACGAGCAAAAAGCTGAAAAAACAGAGCGCCACCCAGTCATCGACTATCAGACCGGCAGCATCCGCGACGACTTCGACTTCGGCAGCGTGCTGCTCATCCGTACCTGCTTGCTGAAGCAATGGGCGAAGGAGAGTGCCGACACATCTTATATCTATGGGGGACTCTACGACCTGCGCCTCTTCTTGAGCCGCAAGGGTCAGCTGCTGCACCTGAACGAGTATCTCTATACCGAGATAGAGACCGACCTGCGCAAATCGGGCGAGAAGCAGTTCGACTATGTGAACCCTGCCAACCGCCAGGTGCAGATAGAGATGGAGCAGGTGGCCACCCGTCATTTGGAGACCATCGGCGCAATGGTCGACACCTCGGCCTATGCTGACGTAGACTTCGACGAGCAGTCCTTCCCCGTGGAAGCCTCGGTCGTCATCCCTGTCTACAACCGTGTGCGCACCATCCGCGACGCTGTGGAGAGTGCCCTCTCGCAGAAGACATCGTTCCCCTTCAACGTCATCGTGGTCGACAACCACTCGACCGACGGAACGGGCGAAACCCTGTCCAGTATGTTGTCATACCATGACAACAAACAGAGCGAGCTAATCATCCTTTCCCCCTCACGCACCGACCTGGGCATCGGCGGCTGCTGGAACATGGCTGTCAACAACCCGCGCTGCGGCCGCTTCGCCGTGCAGCTGGACAGCGACGATCTCTACTCGTCGGAGCATACCCTGCAGCGCATCGTCGACGCCTTCCGCCAGCAGCGGGCAGCCATGATGGTGGGCAGCTACCGCATCTGCAACTTCCAGCTGGAGACGCTGCCGCCGGGCCTCATTGCCCACCGCGAGTGGACGGACGACAACGGCCCCAACAATGCGCTGCGCATCAACGGACTGGGGGCGCCACGTGCCTTCTTCACCCCCCTGCTGCGCCAGCTACAGCTGCCTAACACCAGCTATGGCGAGGACTATGCCATGGGGCTGACCTTCTCGCGCCACTACCGTATAGGGCGCATCTACGACGAACTCTACCTCTGCCGCCGCTGGGAGGGCAACAGCGATGCCGCCCTGAGCGTGGAGCGCGTGAACCAGAACAACCTCTACAAAGACCGGCTGCGCACACTGGAGATACAAGCCCGGCAACGCATGAACAAAGAGGGGAAAGAAGATAGCGGACGGTGGAAAGAGGACAGCTCGCCGCTGCAACGCTTCTTCGACCGCCAGCTGCGCCTATGGCCCGAAGCGCTACGACGCTACCGCGACCTTTCCGACGTGCAGACCAAAGAGCTGCATGTGGGTCAGCTGACGCTGGCTGCCCAGTGGAACCCCGCCCGCATACGCTCCACAGGAGCCTCCATCACCAAGGAGGCACTGGACAAACGTCCCTGCTTCCTCTGTCCGGAGAACAGGCCAAAGGAGCAGATTAGTGAAGCGCTCTTCACTCCCAACTCCTCGCTATTAGTCAACCCCTACCCTATCCTGCCCATGCACTTCACCCTGCCCACACAGGATCACCAGCCGCAGCGCATCCGTCCGCTCTATGGCACGATGCTGTCGCTGCTGACGAAGTACGAGGAGCTGACCGTTCTCTACAACGGGCCGAAGTGCGGGGCGTCAGCCCCCGACCATGCCCACCTGCAGGCCGGCTCCACGGGCATCCTGCCGCTGCAGAAGGAGTGGCCGCGACTGGCCCGCAGCCTGCAACCCTTGCTTCAGCCCTCCGACGACACGCTGCTGGCCCGCATTGACGACTATCCCTGCCCTGCCCTGCTCATCCGCAGCAAAAAGCAGAAAGCCTCCGAACAGCTGTTCGAACGCCTCTATGACGCCCTGCCCCTGCAGGAAGACGACGAGGAGCCGATGATGAACATCGTGGCCTGGCGCGACGCCGACAGCTTCCTCTCCGTCGTCTTCCCCCGCCGCAAGCACCGTCCCGACTGCTACTACCAGCAAGGGGTAGAGCAATATGTCATCAGCCCCGGCGCCATCGACATGGCGGGCTTGTTCATCACCCCGCGCCAGGAGGACTTCCTGAAGCTGAATGCCGAGCGTGCCGTGGCCATCCTGCAGGAATGTGCCATCAGCCAGGAGGAGCTGGACAGGCTGACCGTGGAAGACGAAAAGCCGTCGCCCATCACCCCCCAGCCCAGCGTCACCGTGGGCATCGTCAGCGCCCAGCGCATCGACTTCTGCCTGAACGGGAAATACCAGGCGAAGGGCGAGAGCATTGAAGGGCCGCAGACAGTCGAGCTGGCCGAAGGCGGACTGGTATGGCGCGGACAGCAATACCAGGAGCTGCGCTTCACGCCGGCCCCGACTCTCAAGTCTCAACTCTCCATGCTCACCTCTCACCTCTCACCTTTCAACGCTCAACTCTCCTTCACCCTCAACGATGTCACCATCGGCAACGGATTCCACTGGGAGCGGCATAAGGTACAGACCTTCCTGGGCACGCTGCGCTTCATCGTGGAAGCCGACAAGGTGCTGGCCATCAACGAGCTGCCCGTCGAGGACTATCTGGAGAGCGTCATCAGCAGCGAGATGAGTGCCACCTCGTCGCTGGAGCTGCTGAAGGCACATGCCGTCATCAGCCGTTCGTGGCTGCTCTTCCAGATGAAGAAACGGCAAGAGGAAAGAGACAAAGGGAAGGAAGGCAATGCCTTCTTCTCGTTCGTAAAGAAAGAGAACGAGCTGCTGCGCTGGTACGACGGCGGCGAGCACACGCTGTTCGATGTCTGTGCCGACGACCACTGCCAGCGGTATCAGGGAATCGACAAAAGCGAAAAGACCATAGCGAACACGCTCCGTCCTTCACTGCCCAGACAGGCCGTCCGCCAGACACGCGGCCAGGTGCTGACCTACAACGGCGAGCTGTGCGACACCCGTTTCTCGAAATGCTGCGGCGGACGCACCGAGGAGTATCAGTACTGCTGGGAAGACACCCCGAAGCCCTACCTGCAGAGCGTGGACTGCCACTGGTGCGACACCCACGACAAGGACATCCTACGGCAGGTGCTCAATGACTACGACCAGGAGACCGCCGACTTCCACGACTGGACGGTGGAGTACACCCAGCAGGAGCTGACCGACCTGGTGAGCCGCAAGCTGAAGATGGACCTGGGCACCATCACCGACCTCATCCCCCTG
>JAILFU010000137.1 GCA_024697405.1 Prevotella sp. | reverse complement strand
TTGAACAATGCCTGCAGCTGCTGGCGGCTGCGGAGCAGGTTGTCGATGCGGCTGATGAGCAGGTCGGCGCGGAAGGGCTTGGTCATGTAGGCATCGGCTCCGTGCTCGTAGCCCTCCATCTGCTGGGTCTCGGTGCTGCGGGCGGTGAGCAGGATGACGGGGATGTGGCTGGTGATGAAGTCCTGCTTCAGGCTCTGGCAGAACTGCAGGCCGTCCATCACGGGCATCATCACATCGGATATGACAATGTCGGGCACGCTCTCGCGCGCCAGCTGCAGGCCGCTCTGCCCGTCGGGTGCTTCCAGCACATAGAAGCGCGAGGCCAACAGGGTGCGCAGATAGTGGCGCATGTCGGCATTGTCGTCGACGATGAGGATGTTCGACAACTCCTCGGTATCCTCCTGCTTGAGCATGCCCAGGTGCTCTTTCTCGACGATGGTCGCTGCCGACTGCTGGATGATGCCCGGTGCCGTATGGTCGTCGACTGCCGGCTGGCTAGTGTCCTTTCCGAAGTTGAGCACGTCGGACAGCACGTTCTCCATCTGGCTGATGTTCCGCTCGGCAATCTCCAGCAGCTGCAGGTCTTCGCCCTTCACGGCATGGTGCTGCAGCAGCTGGCTCACAGGCCCGGCAATGAGCGTCAGCGGCGTCTTCAGCTGGTGGCTGGCATTGGTGTAGAAGAGCTTCTGCTCCTTGTTGAACGCCTTCTGACGGCGGTGGGCGGCGCGTATCTGCACTACGCCTCGCCACGTGAGCAGCACCGCCACCACGAGCAGCGCGATGACGGCCACGGCAGCCCAGATGATTTTGCTCTGCATGTTGTAGAGGCCGAAATAGTCCTCGAGCTTGTCCTGAATGGTGACCAGGTCCTCACCCTGACGCTGCAGCTGGTTGCTGTAGAGGGCCACCATGCCGACATTTTCAGGGGTGATGACCATGCTCTGCAGGGAATTGTCGTGCTCGTAGGGCTTTCCGCCAAGGATGTCAAGTGCCAGCCGCACTATCTGTTCGCCATGGGTGGGATAGACACAGGTGGCCGCCAGCCACCCCTGCTCCACGCCCTCTATGCCCTCGCCAGGACCGGGCAAGCCGTCGACGCCGATAATTTTCACCTGACGCTCCAGACCGGCATCTCTCACCGCCCAGGAAGCACCGCGAGCCATGAAGTCGCTATGGCAGAAGATGACGTCGGGGCGGCTGTCGCTCTGCAAAGCCTGCCGTACAATGGTGTCGGTGCGGTGGTCGTCCCAGTTGCTGAAGACGCATTGGTAGTCCACCTCAGGATACTGGCTGATGGTCTCCTCGAAACCCCTGTGGCGGTCGCGCGAGGGCGACGTGCTCTGCAGGGCGGTAATCTCAAGCACGTGGTTTCCCCCACCCGCTTTCACCAGCTGCACGGCATAGTTGGCAGCCAGACGGCCCACGTCTTCATTGTCGCCGCCAATGAAAGCCGTATAGTCGTCGGTGTCGGCCTTGCGGTCGAACAGGATGACGGGCATGCCGCGCTCCTTGGCACGCTTCAGGGCGGGAGCCACCTCGGCATATTCATTGGGTGCCACCACCAGGAGGTCGACATCCTCGTTGAGCAGGCTGTCAATCTGCCTCACCTGTACGTCGCTCCGGTCGAAGCAGTTGATAATCTCCACTTCCACGTCCTCGTCGTAGAGATGCTGGGCGGCCAACAGCTCATTGTTGAGCTTATAGCGCCAGTTGCCCACAGAGCATTGCAACACCGCAATACGATAGTGCGTGCCGGAGCTGCAAGCCGTCAGCAGCAGCAGGCTATATAATATAATAATGTGTAAGACAGGTTTTCTCATGCTCTTATGCGCCAATAAACGTTGACACGGCTCATGTGGCCACGACGCCGTGCTTCTTTGCGTGCAAAGTTAGTAAGAATTATTGAAAGCAACAAGCGGCAAATGTTAAATTTGGAACAAAACGGCATTTATCCGCCAAAAGTGGCCTTTCGAGCCCGTCTGCAGGGAAAGAAGCAGCAGCGAAGAGACCCCACCCCTACCCCGGCTTCGCCCCACCGTCGCTTCGCTCCCCAATTGCTCCCTCCTCGCAATTGCCCTGAGGGGAGAGGAGTGTCATACGGTTTCTTCTCCCTTGAGGGGAGTACCATGCAGACATCCTCTCAAGCGGTAGCCGCATTCCCGACCTTCGGTCGCCTACCCGTAGCCTTTCCCCTCCCCTACACAGGGGAGGGGCAGGGGTGGGGTTTGTAACTTTTTCCACGGAGAAGAACAGCCGATGAAAGAATCGCTGAAAGGAAGTTAGAGACCCCACCCCTACCCCGGCTTCGCCCCAGCGTCGCAGAGCGCCCCAAAGGCACCCACCGCACAACTCCCCGGAGGGCGGAGCAGTATCAAACGGTTTCTTCTCCCTTGAGGGGAGTACCATGCAGACATCCTCTCAAGCGGTAGCCACATTCCCGACCTTCGGTCGCCTACCCGTATCCTTTCCCCTCCCCTACACAGGGGAGGGGCAGGGGTGGGGTTTGTAACTTTTTCCAC
>JAILFU010000111.1 GCA_024697405.1 Prevotella sp. | reverse complement strand
AATCATATTGTTGGCCCCCTGACTTCTAAGGTCACCGTGACAAACAGTAATGTCCTTGGCGACGTCAACGGCGACAGGAGCATCACTCCCGCCGATGCCATCATGATTCTGTACCACTACTTCGGAGTGCAGCAGCAGAACTTCAACATCGACGCTGCCGACATGAACAACGATGGTAGCATCACGCCAGCCGACGCCATCGAGACGCTCTACAAATACTTCCGTGCCAGCGGCGCCCGCGCCACCAAGCCCGCAACGACGACAGTGACGGAAGACATGGACCCGGAATAGCCGTTTGTCCGTAGCGGACAGAACAAACGAAAGAAGAGGCGACAGCGTACCCACACGCTGTCGCCCTTTGCTTTGGGGCAACGGGCCGACGGTCATCGCGCGGCATACGTCGACGAGCGAAGCGGCAAGCCGATTACGCGTGACGCCGTAGGCACATATAAAACAGAATATTATTGTTTTGTCTGCGACGCTACGTGTAATATGCGTAAATGACACGTGAATGGGTCGTGTTTTTTTTATTACCTATCATTGCCACGTAATGAATCACGAATGATTCAAATAAGTGAATATCGTTCTGAACACAAATTAGGGAAAACAGGAGGAAAATGAAGAAAAAAAAAATCTTAGCGAAGCATTAACGGATAATTTACGTCTTATTCACGCATATTAGCGTGACGCCGTAGGCTCTGCTACCTGAGCCTCACTTTATACGTGCGGTGTCCTTTCTTCAGCAAGCGTATGCCTTTGGCGGGAGAGGAAAGGCGGCGGCCCTGTAGGTCATACCACTCGACGAGGTCCGACATGCCTGCCGTGACGGTGGTGACGCCTGCTGTGGCGTCGGCGTTGTAGGCATGCGTCCATTTCATGGTGTTGAGGTTCACCTCTACGTCGTAGATGCCGGTCTGGCTGCTGTCTATCCAGAAGTTCCAGTGGCCGTCGGCAGCGGAGAGGGCGGTCTTGTCGGCAGGATCTGTTCCGTACCATACATGATGGTATTCGTCGACTACGTGGAAGTTCATCCAGGCCTCTGTGGCGTTTAGCTGTCCGGCATAGACCCCTTCGCCCGTCTGGGGGAATGTGGCCAGCACCTTTGCCCCCTCTTTGTCGTAGACTGTCAGCTCCGGGGGGAAGGTGTTGGTCTCCTCATGTGTTTTTCCGCTGAAGGCATCGAGTGCCGCAGTGGGTCTGCCGTTGGTATAGAAGGCTCCCATGGCGTATGGCCTCCACCCCCGCTGGGTGTTGCCCTTGTCGTCGGTCCACTCCACGATGTCGTAATAGGCTGGCTTCCACTGGCCGTCTGTCTCGGGTTCCCAGTAGAAGATGCCGGCACACTGCGGGATCTCCTTCATGCGGGCGAAGAGGTCGTTCATCACCGTCGATGCCAGGGCAGGCTTGCTCACGTCGAACCCCGTCTCGCAAATCATCACGGGAACGCCCAGCTTGCCTGCTGCCTCCTTCACCCATCGGGCAGCATTGACATTGCTGTGGGTGGCTGTCGCTGCGGTGCTGTTCCACTCGTTCTCCGTGGGATAGTGTGACAGGCCCATCATGTCGAACTTGCCACCGGCGCTGCGGAATTCGCTGAAGAACCAGCTGGCATTCTCCGTTCCGGCCAGATGGACGATGACGGTGGCTTCGGGCAGCACTGCCTTCACGGCGTCGTAGCCAGCATTGCTCAGCTCGACATATTCCTTATAGCGGGCGGAGCCGCTCTTGCTCCAGTCAATCTTTCCCAGAGGACTGAGCATGCCGTTGTTGGTCTCGTTGCCCACCTGCACCCACTTCGGCGCTATGCCCTCGTCCTTCAGCGCCTGCAGCACATCCTTCGTATGTGCGGCCATGGCAGCCTTGAGCTGTTCCATGGTATAGCCAGCCCAGTCGAGCGGCGTGCGCTGGGTTCCCGGGTCACAGAAGACGTCGCTGTAGTGGAAGTCTATCATCAGGTCCAGCCCCTGGGCATGGGCGCGCCGGGCCTTGGCCGTCACGTCGGCCTTGTCGCACCAGGGGCCATAGCCCTGCTTCTGAGGGTTCACCCACACGCGCAGGCGGACGGCCGTCATGCCGATGTCTTTCATCAGGGCCATCAGCTCTGTTTCCGTGCCAGCGGCCGTGCTGAACCTGCGTCCGTCGGCTTCCATTTCCGTACACCAGCTGACGTCGGCACCACGTGCCGGCTCGGTGGTCTGTGCCTTGGCGGTCGAAGCGGCCAGCACAAGCAGCATCATTGCAAGTGTCTTCTTCATCATTTTTCAGTAGTAGTTGGTCATTGCGCCTGCAAAGTTACGGCTTTTCCTGCAAATTACAAAAAAAAATTATAAGAAAAGGGCAATGGCGTTAAAATTCAAAAATTATTCATAACTTTGTGCCAAGAAGTGAATTTCTAATCAACAAAAATCATGAAACAACTGAAGCTTTGGATGCTAGCCGCCATCCTGACATTCTGCGGCTCAATAGTGTTCACCGCTTGTACGGATGAAATCGACAATCCGGTAGAGCCCGTCGTAGACCCCCTGGAGGGTGAGTCGTTCATCAACGACGAGATGATGGACCGCACGGTGAAGCCCGGTGACGATTTCTTCGAGTATGCCCTGGGCACATGGCTGAAGAACCACAGCGAGTATGACCCTGGCAAGATAGAACTCATGGCCAGGATTCAGTGGAACAAGCAGAAAGAGGCATTCTTCGAGAGCGACAACCCGCTGGCGCAGCACATCGTTTCGCTGATTGACCAGGATAAAGACTTCGAAGAGGCCTTTGGCGAACTCCTTTCGCTCCTCTACGACATGGGTCTCGCCGTAGACCTGGACGAAGAGCCTACCCGCCAGATGATTATCGCCGGTATAGCCAAAATGGTGGATGCGGGCTACACGCCGTTTGTGAAGCGCACGGTGTCTTCCGACAAGGGCCGCTTCGTAAAGGTGCTGACCTCTGGCAATCCCAATGAAGATTTGCTGGAGATGGTAGAAATAGACGAGGATAATGCCATCGATAAGATTGCGGACGTGCTCAGCAGCCTTCAGGACGAGGACGAAGGCGATGATGATGACGACGACGATGTCGACCTGGAAGCCATTGCCCGCGAAATCATCAAGATAGAGCAGATGGTGGCCGAGTGTCACAATGAAGTCTATTCCGACAATCTCAACAACCGTCAGACGGCCATGCCGACACGTGCACTGAAGCCCTCGCAGCTGCCTGCCCGCAGCCGTGGTGCGGAAGGAATGACAGAGGCCGACATCTACGAAGCCCTCGGCGTGGCCGACGACAACAGCCGCATCGACGAGAAGGTGCAGCCCATCGTGGAATACCTCCTCGAGGGAGACCTGAAGGTAATGTCCTACTTTATGGTCTATCACTTCCTGAACGAGTACATCTACCTGCTCCCCGGCAAACCCACCGACCAGACGGAATCCGGCGAAGAAGAGGACGAAGATTCTGACGAAGACTTCCAGGATGTCATCTACCAAAAATTGGAACATTCCGCTCCCGAGCTGCTCACCATCTTGGAATACCCCACCTTTAAAGGCCTCAAAACCGAACAATGCCGCACCATCATGGAGCAGATGCGCAGCCTGATGGACCAGCGCATCTCCAACCTCGACTGGATGAGCGCCCCCACAAAGGCTGCCGCCCGCCAGAAGCTGGCCGCCATGAAATTTAACATTGGCATACCTGACGAGCTGCCCGTCTTTCATCTCACGCTCACCGGCGAGACGCTCTATGAAGACATTCAGCAACTACGCCAGCAGCGGCAGGAGGGCCTGATGGCACTCGTGGGACAGCCCATCGCCGACAAAGGCTGGGATATGCTGATACACTTCTTCCACCTCGGCATCTTCAACGCATGCTATGAGCCCACGCTAAACCAGCTTTTCATTCTCCCCGCCTTCCTGACAGAAGAGATGCTGCCTGAGGACAACGACGCCATGTGCTATGCCACTGCCATGGTCTTCGGCCATGAGATGTGTCACGGATTCGACGCCAATGGAGCAAATTACGACGAACAGGGAACCTTCAACAACTGGTGGGTCGATTCCGACCGCAAGGAATTTGAGGACCGCCAGCAGCAGATGATAGAACGCTACAACGAGCTTTGGGCATACGACGGCGTACATGCCGACGGAAAGAAGACACTCGGAGAGAACATGGCCGACCTCGGAGGCGTGAGACTCGCCTTCGAGCTGTATCGCCAGAAGCTGATTGACGAGGGACGCTCGCAAGAAACCATCAACCACCAGCTGCGCGAGTTCTTCCTCCACTATGCCTATCTGATGCAGGGGGATCCGTCAGAGGAAGATTTGATAAGTCAACTGCAAACCGACGTGCACTCTAACGGCCGTAACCGCGTCATTGGCATTACACGAATCATGGACGAGTGGTACGACCTGTTCCATGTGACCGACGGCAAGTGGTATCTTGCACCGGAGGACCGCGTGAAGATCTGGTAACACAAGCCCCCTCTATCCCCTGAAGGGAAGAATCCCTGTCCGGGCACGGAATCGCAACTCCGCCCGAACAGGGATTTTTTTCGAGCTTAGACGCGCTTGAAGATTGAACGCAGAGGCGCGGAGGTTAAGAGCTTGTCCTTGGCAGTTGGCACAAGACGCTGATAATCGCGATTGAGCGAGGGACAGGCAAGCTTGCTTGCTGATGGCCGAGGGTGAGCGAGTTATCCAAAGCGAGCAGCCGAGGGTACGAGCGTAGCACGGTTATACTAGCTGTTGTTGCCACGGTTTTACACGGTTTTTCACGGTGGGGGCGGTTATACTAGTTGTTGTTGCCACGGTTTGACACGGTTTTGCGCGGTGGGGGCGGTTATACTAGTTGTTGTTGCCACGGTTGGGCACGGTTTTTCACGGTGGGGGCGGTTATACTAGTTGTTGTTGCCACGGTTTGGCACGGTTTTGCACGGTGGGGGCGGTTATACTAGTTGTTGTTGCCACGGTTGGGCACGGTTTTGCACGGTGGGGGCGATTATACTAGTTGATGTTGCCACGGTTGGGCACGGTTTTTCACGGTGGGGGCGGTTATACTAGTTGATGTTGCCACGGTTGGGCACGGTTTTTCCCGGTGGGGCGGTAATACTAGTTGTTGTTGCCACGGTTGGGCACGGTTTTTCACAGTGGGGGCGGTTATACTAGTTGTTGTTGCCACGGTTGGGCACGGTTTTTCACGGTGGGAGCTGGTAAAATCGTTGTTGTGGCAACGGGTGGGGATGGCGGTGGACGGCGGAGGATTGTAAAAGGGTTGTTGCGGG
>JAILFU010000092.1 GCA_024697405.1 Prevotella sp. | reverse complement strand
GAGTTCTGTTACAAGTTCAATCGCAGATACTTTGGAGACAAGTTGTTTGACAGGCTTATGATAGCTTCCATCGCTTGCACATCGGAGTTTGAACATCGCATCTACAATAGAAACATGTCGGCTGGTTGCGGATAATCATATTGAATTATTTGCCATACGGCCGGAGTGAAATCATAAAATAATAAAATCGTAAAATCAATTGTAAATTGTAAATCGTTAAATTGTAAATAAAATCAGGTTCATTATGAAATTCTTTGATAAGCTGGGCGAGAAGGTCTGGACGCTCATCAAGAAGAAGGCCGTAGAGGTCATCGTCGCGATGCTCACCGCCGCCATCACCGCCCTCACCACGACGAGCTGCATGCAACATCTGCTGACCTAGCTCCACACCCTAGCGCACGACAGGAGGCGCACGCTACACCCGCTGGTAGCAGAAGTAGTGCTTGCTGACCTTGTGTGAGAGCAGCTCTACGTTGAGCAGCTCCGAGGCCTGGGTGATGGGTCGGATGGTGCCGTCCTTGTAGAGGATGTCGATGCTGTCCTCGAAGGGCGAATACATGTCCTTGCTCAGCGTGACCACCTCCATCAGGTAATGGGCATCCTCCAGGGGGATGTCCATTTTCTCTGCTATCTGCTGCTGCACATCGCGGATATGCTCCTCGGCGATGGGCTGCTCGTGCACCTCCACGCGGAAGATGCGGCGGTCGAGCATGTCGGTGGCCAGCGTGGCGAGAATCTTGTCGTCGCTGTGGCGCCAGGTCTTCATCGCGCTCCAGATGTCGCTGTCGTCCAGCTCGCTGTACATCTGAAGGGCCTCGGGATGGGTGGAGAACCACGCAGCATCGACGTCGTTGTGGAGGAAATAGGCCAGAGGAGGCGAGAGGTGAGAGGTGAGAGTTCTCAGTTCTGAGTTCTCAATTCTATAAAGCTTTTTTGCCCGCCGCAGCATGTTGACCAGCACCTTCTCGTAGGCTACGGCGGTCTTGTGGAGATACACCTGCCAGTACATCAGTCGGCGGGTGGTGAGATAGTTCTCCAGCGAGTAGATGCCCTTCTGCTCGACCACGAGTCGGTCGTCGACCACGTTGAGCATCTTGATGATGCGCGCCGAGCCGATGTTGCCCTCGGTGACGCCTGTGAAGAAGGAGTCGCGGCGCAGGTAGTCCAGCCGGTCCATGTCGAGCTGGCTGGAGATGAGCTGGTGGAGGAACCGCTTGGGATATTCGTCCTTGAAGATGGCGATGGCCAGTCCCAGCTGGCCGTGCAGGTCGTGGTTCATCTGCTCCATCATCATCAGCGAGATGTCCTCGTGGGAGATGCCGCTGATGAGGGTGTGCTCCAGCACATGGGAGAACGGCCCGTGCCCGATGTCGTGCATGAGGATGGCCGCCTGCACGGCCTCGGCCTCGCTGTCGAAGATGAACTGTCCCTTCTGCTGGAGGTTGAGGATGGCTTCGCTCATCAGGTGGAAGGCGCCCAGCGAGTGCTGGAAGCGCGTGTGGCGGGCTCCGGGATAGACCACCGATGCCAGCCCCAGCTGGTTGATGCGGTTCAGACGTTGGAAAAGAGGATGCTGCACGACGTCGTAGAGCAAGCCGCGAGGTATGCGAATAAACCCGAAGACGGGGTCGTTGATGATTTTAACTTCGTTCATTTACTTCTATTTTTGAAACAACGAATGAAGACGAATTCCACGAATTATGCGAATTTCATTACTTTTTACGAATATCACGAATATTGCTACGCAATCTTTTTTATTATAATTCATTTGTACAATTCGTGCAATTCGTCTTCATTCGTTGTTAAGAGAGAAACACATATTCAATGATGAGCGTTGTGGCGGTGCTGTCGGTAACGGTGTAGCGGCCGTCGGGGCGGTGGCCTACGAGCCAGAGGATGCGCTCCGAGGCATCGGTAAGCACCAGCTGCCGGCGTTTCTCAGGCAGGGAGATGTGGCGGTCGGTCAGATAGTCGCTCACGAGCTTCTGCCCCTTCATGCCGAACGGACGGAAGCGGTCGCCGTTCTGCACGGGACGGAGGGTCAGCGGGAAGCACACTTCTGAGGCGTCGAGACAGGCGGTATGGGCATCGCGCAGGATGCAGGCTCCTTCCCGCCGTTCCACGCGCAGACGTGCCTCCTGACGATAGACATAGGTGCCAGGCTCGGGCACTCGCAGCGCAGGAAGCTCGGGCTGGAGCAAATGGAGGATGAGGTGCCCCTGATGGATGGTGAGCTGGTGGGTGGAAGAGCGCCATTGGCGACCCGCCTGCGCATCGGGCAGCCGCCGGCAGATGGCCTCGATGGCTGCGGGTGAGAAGCCGAAGGGCGAGAGCCACTCGAAGAGCAGCGACTCGGGCGAGGGCTGGCCGAGCAGCTGACGTATGTCGATGGAATCGGCGTTTTTCAGGTCTCTCAGCTGCTGGCCTACGGCCTCGTCGTAGACACGTCCTGCTTCCTCCAGCCGGCGGGCTGTGGAGAGGATGTTCGCGGTAGCGCTGGGCGTGATGTCGCGCAGAAGGGGCAGCACCTGCAGCCGCAGCCGGTTGCGAACCACGTCGGGCACCCTGTTGGTGGAGTCGGTGACGTAGGGCTGCCGCTGCTCTTTCAGCCAGCGTTCAATCTCGCTCCTGCTGACGCAGAGCAGGGGGCGCACCACGTGGCCGTTGCGAGGCTTGATGCCTGTCAGCCCGTGAAGGCCTGTCCCGCGAATCAGGTTCATCAGCACGGTCTCTGCCGAGTCGTCCTGATGGTGGGCCACACAGATGGCCTGTGCGCCGATGTCCTGCCGCAGCTGCTCGAAATAAGCATAGCGCAGCTGGCGTGCCGCCATTTCGATGCTTACTTTATGCACAGATGCGTATGTCTTTGTGTCAAAGTGGGTTAAGTGAATGCCGACGTTCTTCTCCCTGCAGAGCGAGATGACGAACTGCTCGTCGCGGTCGCTCTCTTGTCCACGCAGCTTGAAGTTGCAATGTACGGCCTCTACAGCATAGCCCAGCTGCCGCAGCACAAGCAGCAGGCAGACGCTGTCGGCTCCTCCGCTCAGCGCCACCAGGCAGGGTCCGCCGTCGCGGCTGAGCAGCTGCCGTTGCCCGATGAACTGTGATATGGTGTCGGTGAAGCTCAAGTCTCAATTCACGTAGAGCACCAGTCCCTTCAGGTATTCGCCCTCGGGGTGGTAGATGTTGACGGGATGGTCGGCTGGCTGGTGCAGCTGATGGAGTATGCGCACCTGCCGTCGTGCCTGTGCGGCAGCGGTGAAAACGGCATTTCTGAAGTGCTCTTTGGTCACCACCTGCGAGCAGGAGAAGGTGAAGAGTATGCCTCCTGGGGCAATCTTCTCGAAGGCTTTCGCGTTCAGGCGGGTGTAGCCCTTCAGCGCGTTGTGAAGGGCAGCCCGGTGCTTGGCAAAAGCTGGCGGGTCGAGGACGATGAGGTCGTAGGAAAGCGTGGTGTCGAGAAACTTGAAGGCATCCTCGCAGAACGCCTCGTGGCGCGGGTCGTCGGGGAAGTTCAGGGCCACGTTGCGGCGGGTCAGCTCGATGGCCTTCGCCGAGCTGTCGACGGAATGCACCAGCCGGGCGCCTCCCCGCAGGGCGTAGAAGGAGAATCCGCCTGTATAGCAGAACATGTTCAGCACGCTCCTTCCTCGGGCATAGTGCTCCAGCAGGGCACGGTTCTCGCGCTGGTCTACGAAGAATCCCGTCTTCTGGCCTTTCTCCCAGTCGGCAAAGAAGCGCAGTCCGTTTTCCGTCGCCGTGTTCTCGCTGCTGCCGCCAACGATGTAGCCGTTCTCCGGCTCCATGAAGGCCAGCGTGGTCTCGCTCTTATAATAGATGTGGGCGATGCGTCCTTCCATCACCTCCGTCAGCTGTCGGGCTATCTGGTGGCGTGCCTTGTGCATGCCGATGCTGTGTGCCTGCATGACGGCCGTCTGCCCGTAGATGTCGACGATGAGTCCGGGCAGCATGTCGCCCTCGCCGTGCACCAGCCGGTAGGCTGTGGTCTGCGGGTTGTCGGTCAGGCCGATGGCCTTTCGCGCCTCCAGCGCGTCGGCCAGCCGCCTCAGCCAGAAGGTGTCGCCTATGGGCTCGTCCTCAAAGCTGAGCACGCGGACGGCAATCGAGCCTTCCTGGTAGTGGCCTGTGGCGATGAAATCGCCCTTTGCGGTCAGCACGCGCACCACGTCGCCCTCTTCGATGCCGTCTTCCAGCTGGTGGATGGCGCCGGAGAAGACCCACGGGTGGAAGCGCAGGAGGCTTTCTTCCTTACCTCTTTTCAGAATTACTGTCTTCATCTTCTGCTTTAACAACAAGCTTGTAATTGCCTGTTTTCTTTAACGTTGTTATTTCCTGATAAATCTTTATGCAGGCCCACGCGTCGGTAGCCGCATAGACCTTCTGCCTGTCGGTGAGGATGTCGGCCTCCCAGTTGCTCAGCTGCTGTCGCTTGCTGATTTTCTGTCCGAAGAGGTTGGCGTAGATTTTCTGCAGGCTGAGGTCTTCGATGCCCAGCTCGCGCACATGATCCTGAATATCGATGAAATGGCCTGTTTTGAACTCCCCCAGCTTGTGCAGCGCGTTGAGGTCGTCGTGCCAGGAGAGTCCTATTTTCGTCACCTTCGTGTCCTCCAGCAGGCGTATGATGGCTGGTGTCAGCCCTGTATAGTTCAGCCGGAAGAGGAAACAGACGTCGCTCGTGGCCACTTGCAGCAGGGAAGCCTTGAAGGTATGGCCGCGCCTGAACGAGGGGCGTGTCTCGGTGTCCAGCCCCAGGATGGGGCACGAGAGGAGATAGTCTACCGCCCTTTCTGCCTCTGAGGCGTTGAGCACCACGACGATGCGCCCCTGAAATTCCACCACGGGAAGGCTGGCCAGAAGTTCTTTATCGTATTTGTTATAGATGATTTTTGTCATTGTTGCCCGTTTGAAGCTGCAAAGGTAGCAAAAAAATTTGGAGTTCTCCCATTTTTTTCCTACTTTTGCACACGATTTGAGAAATTAAGGTAAAGAATCAATGGGTAAGACAAAAAAGAATACTACCAAGCGCGCTGAACCGCGCCCTTCGTTGCTTCAGGCTTTAGGGCTTTCGCGCATCACACAGATATTCCAGAACGAGCGTCTGCGCTTCTTCACGGGCATGCTGATTTTCGGCGTGGCTTTCTTCATGGTGCTGGCGTTCATCTCTTTCTTCACTACCGGTCAGGCCGACATGAGCACCATCGAGAACCTGCGTCAGGGCGAGCTTTCCAATCAGCATGGTGAATTCCACAATCTCTGCGGCTCGCTGGGTGCCTATACGGCCCACTTCTTCATGAAGCAGGCGTTTGGCATCCCCGCCTTTCTCCTTCCCGTGTTCCTCTTCCTCGTCTCCTTCCGGCTGATGAAGGCTTTCAAGCCCAACCTGCTGAAGTGGTTCATGTGCCTCATGCTGGTCATGCTCTGGTCGTCCATCGTGCTGGCCAAGTTCGTGTCGCCGCTGTTCAGCGACAGCCATTTCTGCCTTGGTGGCGACCACGGGGAGCTGGTGGGCCGATGGATAGAGGGCTTCGTGGGCGTTCCCGGTCTGGCCGCCGTGCTCATCATCATTGCTGTGCTCTTCCTCTCCTACATCAGCGCCGAAACCTACGAATGGGTGCGCAAGCTGCTCAACCCCATGAAGTTCCTGGAGAAGGTGAAGTTCAAGATTACCAACAACGACCCCACGGAGCAGATTGACTCCTACGAGAACCACATCGAGACGGTGGAAGACCCGCTGGTGTTCGACAATCCTGCCACGCAGACCATAGAATTCGAGGGTGACAGCGTCATCGTCAGCGCGCCGTCCTCCTCCGACGATGCCCCCACCCCTTCGGCCAAGGGGCGCAAAGCGCGGAAGGACAGCGAGGAGCTGGGCATGGATGTGGCTGTGGCCGAGGGCGACGACAAGGCCGACGGCCAGCAGCTGGTACAGGTGGGTCAGCAGATGCTGGAGCCCTACGACCCCAAGCGCGACCTGGAGAACTACCACTACCCCACCCTCGACCTGCTGAAGAAATACGACGACGACGGCAAGCCCTACATCGACATGGAGGAGCAGACGAAGAACAAGAACAGCATCGTGGAGGTGCTGCGCACCTTCGGCATCGAGATCAGCAGCATCAAGGCCACCGTAGGCCCCACCATCACGCTCTACGAGATTACGCCTGCTCCGGGAGTGCGCATCTCGAAGATTCGCGGTCTGGAGGACGACATCGCCCTGAACCTCAAGGCGCTGGGCATACGCATCATTGCGCCCATTCCCGGCAAGGGCACCATCGGCATCGAGGTGCCCAACGAGAAGAAGAACGTGGTGTCGATGGAGTCGGTGCTCAACTCGAAGAAATTCCAGGAGACCACGATGGAGCTGCCCTGCGCTATGGGCAAGACCATCACCAACGAAGTGTTTATGTTCGACCTGGCCAAGGCTCCCCACCTGCTCGTGGCTGGTGCTACCGGTCAGGGTAAGTCCGTAGGTCTGAACGCCATTCTCACCTCGCTGCTCTACAAGAAGCACCCCGCCGAGCTGAAGATTGTGCTCGTCGACCCGAAGATGGTGGAGTTCAGCATCTACCGCACCATCGACAAGCACTTCCTCGCCGCCCTTCCCGAAGAGGCCGACACGCCCATCATCACCGACACGTCGAAGGTCATCCGCACCCTCCAGTCGCTCTGCGTGGAGATGGATGCCCGCTACGAGCTGCTCATGAAGGCCGGCGAGCGCAACATCAAGGACTACAACAAGAAGTTCATCGCCCGCCAGCTGAACCCTGAGCACGGCCATAAGTACATGCCCTACATCGTGGTGGTCATCGACGAGTATGGCGACCTCATCATGACGGCCGGCAAGGAGATAGAGCTGCCCATCGCCCGCATCGCCCAGAAGGCCCGCGCCGTAGGCATCCACATGATCATCGCCACGCAGCGCCCCACCACGAATATCATCACGGGCACTATCAAGGCCAACTTCCCCGCCCGCATCGCCTTCAAGGTCTCTCAGGGCATCGACTCGAAGACCATCCTCGACCGCATGGGCGCTCAGCAGCTCATCGGTCGCGGCGACATGCTCTACCTGCAGGGCAACGACCCCATCCGCGTGCAATGTGCCTTCGTCGACACACCCGAAGTGGTCGACATCAATACGTTCATCTCGCAGCAGCAGGGCTATACCGAGCCTTTCGAGCTGCCCGAGCCCGTCATCGAGGGCGGCGAAGGCGGAGAGAGCGGAGCCGACGATGTAGACCTGAACCATCTCGACCCGATGTTCGACGATGCCGCCCGCCTCATCGTCAGCAGCGGCAGCGGCTCCACCAGCCTCATACAGCGAAAGTTCTCCATCGGCTACAACCGCGCCGGCCGGCTCATGGACATGCTCGAGAAGGCGGGCGTCGTCGGTCAGGCGCACGGCTCCAAGCCCCGCGAGGTGCTCATCCCCGACGACCTCGCGCTGGAGAATCTCCTCGCATCCCTGCACAGAAACTAGGAAAGAAACAAAAAAAAGACTATATGAAGATGAAAAAGATTGTTTTAGCGATGACGCTGCTGCTCCTGGCTGGAGCGACAGCTTTTGCACAGACGGCCAGCGCTGTGCTCGACAAGTGTGCTGCTACGGTGACCAGCAGCGAGGGCGTCTCCGCCAGCTTCACCATGACCAGCGCACAGTATGGCGATGCCTCAGGCACCATCTCCCTCAAGGGTAAGAAATTCTGCATGCGCTCCGACGCCACCTCCATGTGGTTCGACGGCACCACGCTCTGGACCTACGTCGCCAGCAACGAGGAGGTGAACATCTCCACGCCCACCGCCCAGCAGCTGCAGACGTTGAACCCCTACAACTTTATTAATCTCTACAAGTCGGGCTATAAGACCACGATGACCAGCTCGCCGTCGACCTTCGACATCCATCTGACCGCCTCCAGCGACCAGTACCGCATCCGTGAGGCCTTCCTCACCGTCGACAAGACCAGCTATGCGCCGAAGGTCATCAAGATGCTCACCGGCACGAAGTGGAGCACGTTCACCATCTCCGGTCTGAAGAAAGAGCCGATGTCCGACTCCCGGTTCCGCTTCGACGCCAATGCCTATCCCGATGCCGAAATAATTGACTTGCGCTGATGAACCGTCTGAAGATCTACCGCCTGTTGCGGCGTAACGTGAAACTGTCTGAGAAGCGCAGCCCCGCTCTGGAGCAGAGCAAGGTGGCGAAAGTGCTCATGTATATCGGTGCCGCCTTTGTCGGAGCCTATATGATTTTCTGCGGGAGCCTCTTCGGGAAGCTGGCCGCCGAGGAAGACACGCCCGGCATGCTGCTCGTCATCCTCGTCTTCTTCCTCGTGCTCGATTTCCTCTTCCGCTTCATGGCCCAGCAGACGCCGATGGTGTTCGTCAAGCCGTTCCTGCTGACGCCGCTGAGCGGCAAGGTGGTCGTAGAGAGCTATCTCCTCTCCCTGGTCACCAGCAGCTACAACATGCTCTGGCTGGCTATGTTCCTGCCCTACGCCTACGTCTGCCTCGTGGCGGGTCTCTCCTTCTGGGCCGTGCTGGCTACGGTGGTCTGCGCCCTGCTCATGGTGATGATCAACAGCCAGTGGTACCTCCTCGTGCGCACCCTCGTGCGCCGTTCGCTGCTGTGGTGGCTGCTGCCCCTTGCCGTCTATGGCGTGCCCATCGGCCTGCTCGTGTGGAGTGCCTCTGCCGATGCCCACATCGTCGCCGACAATGCCGAGTCGCTCCTCGAGGAGAGCGGGCCGCTGTGGCTGCTGGCCGCTCTGCTGCTGGCAGTGCTGGTGGGTTTCCTGCTGCTCAACCGCAACATGCAGTACCGCTTCGTCTATCAGGAGCTGTCGCGCGAGCAGAAGAAGTCGAAAGCCATCCGTCACGTGTCGCAGTTCACCTTCCTCGAGCGGTTCGGGCTGGCAGGCGAATACCTGAAGCTCGAGCTGAAGAGCATCCTGCGCAACAAGGCCATCAAGACCCGCGTCATGTCGAGCCTCATCCTCATCGCCGTCCTGTCGCTCATCATCAGCTATACCGACGTCTACGACGGCAAGCTCATCCTCAACTTCTGGTGCTACTACTGCTTCTCGCTCTACGGCATGACGGCCATGACGAAGATCATGTGTCCCGAGGGCAACTACATCGACCTGCTGCTGACCCAGCGCGAGAACATCCTCCTGCTGCTGCGTGCCAAGTACTATTTCCATGTCGTCATCCTTTTCGTCCCCCTGCTCATCATGCTCCCCGCCGTCATCGCCGGAAAGTTCACCATCCTGATGATGCTCGCCTACATGCTCCTCACCAGCGGTCTGGGCTACTTCATCATGTTCCAGCTGGCAGTCTACAACAAGCAGACGCTTCCCCTCGACGCCAAGCTGACGGGCAAGAACAACGTGGAGAGCGGCTTCCAGCTCGTCATCGAGCTGGTGGGCATGTTCCTCCCCCTGCTGCTCGTGGGAGGCATGCTGCTGTTCACCAGCGAGCAGACGGCCTACATCGTCATGTCGCTCCTCGGTCTGGCCCTCACGGTCAGCCATCCGCTGTGGCTTCGCAACATCTACAACCGCATGATGAAGCGCAAATACGAGAACCTCGAGGGCTTCCACGCCAGCCGCTAGCGCGTTTTTTCTTCATGTGTGGCGACAAGCTCCTAATGGTGGCCGGAGTGCCCCTTGGGGCAGAAACCTTCAAGTCTTTACAAATCAGACAAATATTTTGATAGACTTGATTAGAATTGTAAGATTTCTCGCCGCAGGCGACTACCTCGGGGTGTTATCACCACATTGAAAATAATAAACTTAGGTAATGATATAGCAGTCGACCCAGGACATCTTCTCCGGCGGTAGCCACATTCTTGCGTCCCTTTGGTAGCAAGCGACCGGAGGTCGAGCGCCCGACCTGCGGTCGCCTACCCGTAGCCTTTCCCCTCCCCTCAAGGGGAGGGGCAGGGGTGGGGTCTCTAATATCCTCAACGAATCTCTTATCGTCTGTTCTTCTCGGCGGAAAAAGTTACAGACCCCACCCCTACCCCTCCCCGTAAGGGCAGGGTTCAAGAGGGGAGTGCCATCCGGCTTGCTCTCCGGCGGCATGCAGAAAAGTAATTCCT
>JAILFU010000136.1 GCA_024697405.1 Prevotella sp. | reverse complement strand
ATCTGGCACAACGACGGCGACCAGGTGCTGGCCTTCATGCGCGGCGACCTGCTCTTCGTGTTCAACTTCTCGCCCACGCAGTCGTTCACCGACTATGGCTTCCTGGTGCCCACCGGCTCCTACGACGTGGTGCTCAACACCGACTCGAAGGACTTTGGCGGCTTTGGCTTTGCCGACGACTCACTGACCCACTTCACCAACTACGACCCGCTCTATGTGAAGGACCACAAGGAGTGGCTCAAGCTCTACATTCCCGCCCGCTCGGCCGTGGTGCTGAAGAAGAACTAAATGAGGCACGGCTTTTTCGCACATACAAAGGATGGTACCATCACTATTCGTGTGGTGTGTGCCATCCTTTTCCTGCTCTTCTCTTTTTGCTGGCTCTACTGGTTCCAGGCCGACGTGCTGGCTGTGGCACAGCACGGACTCAGTGGCGGCAAGACCCACTACAGCCGCTTGTTCGGTGCCCTGATCATCACTGGGGTGTTGATGCTCCTCCAGCTGATAGTCTATGCCATTGTTCGCCTGGCGCGCCGCACCCATGCGCTGACCTATCTGCCGTCGTTCCTCTTGCTGGCGTTTCTCTCCAGCATCAGCCATCCCTTCCGCTGGGGAGCCTGGCTGTGGGCCGGTCCGCTGGTGCTGGTGCTATGGGTAGGCGTGGTGATTCTCTCGCGGAAGATGCTCCCTTTCAACCATGACGAGAAGCTGAACACTGGTCTGCTCTCCCGCCGCTCATGGGTGAATGTGGTGCAGATGGCGGTGATGATGCTGATGGTGGCCGCAGTGGCGAACACCAACGCCGTCGACCATTTCAAGGCCCATGCCGAGGTGGCACTGATGGAGGGCGATGCCGACGAGGCGCTGAGGGTGGGCAGCCGCTCCCTGGAGAGCGACGCCAGTCTGACCATGCTGCGCATGGCTGCCCTTTCGCAGCGGGGACAGCTTGGCGAGCGCCTTTTTGAATATCCCGTGACAGGCAGCAGCCGCGACATGCTCCCCCTGCCTGGCAGCAGGAGCCAGCTGCTGCTCATGCCCGACACCCTGCTGTGGAATCTCTTTGGCGTTCATCCCGACAGCATAGTGGCCAGGGCGGAAGCCCAGGGGCATGCGGCGGGCATCTTTGGCGGGCATCTCTCCGTCAGCCAGTATCTCGACTCGCTGGCTGCCGACACGCTGGCCACGCCTGCCTACCGCGACTACCAGTTGGCAGGTCTGCTCATCGACCGCCAGCTCGACGCCTTTGCCGCCTGTCTGCCGCGCTACTATGCCATAGATGCCGCCTCTCTGCCCCGCCACTATCGTGAAGCCCTGGTGCTCTACCAGCAGCGCTGCGACACATCTTATATATATAAGGACAGCACTATGCTGCTCCGTTGGCACGACTATCTTCGCTACCACTCCGCCTATTCCCGCAAGTCGGAGCGCATCATCCGCAGCGAGGAGGATTTCCGCGACACTTATTGGTACTATTATTACCAGTAAATTCCTATAACTGAAAATCCCGGCTTGACCTTCTAGTATGCCAAGCCGGGAATGAAACTCAGTTGTTAATTGGAAACTCTTATTCAATGTAGACGAGGGCGTCATCTTCCATGACGGTCTCGCCTATCTTTACGCAGATGGCGGTCACCTTGCCGGCTTTCTCAGCCTCCAGGGCGTTGGCCATCTTCATAGCTTCGAGCACGACGACGGTGTCGCCCACCTGTACTTCGTCGCCCACCTGCACCTTGATGTCGGTGATGACGCCAGGCAGCGGAGCCTTGACGGCGGTGCCGGTTCCTGTGGCGGCGGGAGCAGCAGCCTCAGTTGCTGCGTCGCTCTGAGAGGACGGTGCGGCGGCCTTGCCCAGCACGGGCTTCTTCTTCTCTGGCTCGGCGGGGCGCTCCATCTCCACCTTATATTCCTCACCGTTCACGGTGACTGTTACCTGGCAGTCGTCGATATCGCCAATGCTGACCTCGTACTTGTTGCCATTGATGGTATACTTGTATTCTTTCATCTTCTCTGGATTTAAGGATGAGCTGTCATCGTCAGGGCATAGCCGTTCCACTGTGTGGGATGTTCCTTTATTGTGATGAATCCGGGCTCCACATCGTGAACGTTATTGCCTAGATGCTCGTGCAGTGCAAGGGCAATGGCAGCATAAACTTCGTTTGTCTTCATAGTCTGTTACATTGGAATGTTACCATGCTTCTTGGCAGGCAGGGCATCGCGCTTGGTGGCGAGCTGAGCCAGACCGCGGCAGATGCGGAAGCGCGTGTTGCGCGGCTCGATGACATCGTCGATGTAGCCGTACTTGGCAGCCTGATAGGGGTTGGCGAAGAGCTCGTTGTACTCGTCCTCCTTCTCGGCGATGAATGCCTTCACATCCTCGCCGGCCTCCTTCTTGGCCTTGGCCTGCTTGGCATAGAGCACGGCAGCGGCGCCGGCGGCACCCATCACGGCAATCTCGGCCGAGGGCCATGCGTAGTTCAGGTCGGTGTGCAGCTGCTTGGCACCCATCACGATGTGCGAGCCGCCATAGCTCTTGCGCAGTGTGACGGTGATCTTGGGAACGGTGGCCTCACCATAGGCGTAGAGCAACTGGGCACCGTGCAGGATGACAGCGTTGTACTCCTGGCCGGTACCGGGCAGGAAGCCGGGCACGTCGACCAGCGACACGATGGGGATGTTGAAGGCGTCGCAGAAGCGCACGAAGCGAGCACCCTTGCGCGAGGCGTTCACGTCGAGCACGCCGGCGTAGCATGCCGGCTGGTTGGCCACGATGCCCACACTCTGGCCGTTGAAGCGGGCGAAGCCCACGATGATGTTGCGGGCGAACTTAGGCTGCACCTCGAAGAACTCGCCGTTGTCCACCACGCTTCCTATGACCTTGTACATGTCGTAGGCCTCGTTGGGGTTCTCGGGGATAATCTCGTTCAGCGCGTCCTCCATGCGGTTGATGGGGTCGTCGCACTTGCGGCGAGGAGCCACCTCCATGTTGTTCGAAGGAATATAGCTCAGCAGGGTCTTCAGCATCTGGATGCCCTCTTCCTCGGTCTGGGCGGTGAAGTGGGTCACGCCGCTCTTCGTGGCGTGCACGCTGGCGCCGCCCAGGTGCTCCTGGTCGATGTCCTCGCCCGTGACGGTCTTCACCACCTTCGGGCCGGTGAGGAACATGTAGCTGGTGTTCTCCATCATCAGCGTGAAGTCGGTCAGAGCAGGGCTGTAGACAGCACCGCCGGCGCAGGGGCCGAAGATGCCGCTAATCTGCGGGATGACACCCGAAGCGAGGATGTTGCGCTCGAAAATCTCGGCATAGCCGGCCAGGGCGTTGATGCCTTCCTGAATACGTGCGCCGCCCGAGTCGTTGATGCCGATGACGGGTGCGCCCATCTTCATGGCCATGTCCATGACCTTGCAGATTTTCTGGCTCATGGTCTCACTCAGAGAACCGGCATGCACGGTGAAGTCCTGTGCGAAGACGAACACCAGACGTCCGTCGATGGTACCGCTTCCTGCCACCACGCCGTCGCCAGGGAACTGTTTCTTCTCCATGCCGAAGTTGTGGCAGCGGTGCTCTTTGAACATGTCGTACTCCTCGAACGAGCCTTCGTCGAGGAGCATGTCAATACGCTCGCGGGCGGTGTACTTCCCGCGCTCATGCTGCTTCTGTATGGCTTTTTCGCCACCGCCAAGGCGAGCCTTCTCGCGGTTGGCAATCAGTTGCTTAATCTTTTCTAATTGTTTGCTCATTGTTTCGATGTTTCGATGTTTCGATGTTTCGTTATTTCGACATTTCGAGATTTCGACATTTCGAGATTTCGACGTTTCGAGATTTCGGTATTTCGATATTTCGAGATTTCGAAATGTCGCTGTCTCGTGATTTCGATGTTTTACTCAGGGTGTTCGCAGAGCTCCGTGAGGATTCCGCAGGTTGACTTCGGATGGAGGAAGGCGATGTTCAGGCCCTCGGCGCCCTTGCGGGGAGCCTGGTCGATGAGGCGGATGCCCTTCTCGCTGACTTCTGCCAGTGCGTTGGCCACTCCGTCCTCCACGCAGAAGGCTACATGGTGCACGCCCTTGTTGCCTTTGTCCAGCCATTTCTGGATTGTGCTTTCGGGGCTTGTGGGCTCCAGCAGCTCCAGTTTCACCTCGCCGCAGCGCAGGAAGGCGGTCTTCACTTTCTGGTCTTCCACTACTTCTGTTGCATAACACTCCAGGCCCAGCACGTCGGTGAAGAACGGCAGGCTCTCTTCAATGCTCTGGACGGCAATGCCCAGATGCTCAATGTGCGAAATTTTCATAATGGTTAGAATTGGTATAATTATATAATTATTGTGCAAAGATACTAAATTCCTTTCACATAAAAAAGAATCCCCCGTTTTATTTAGCCTTTTTTATACAAAAAGACGATTACAGCACGCAAACATGCTGTAATCGCTCTTTTTTCTTATGCCTGAACGCTCACACACCCGACTGTTTGCTGGTGCCGGGTGAGGTGGTCTAGATGATGTGCAGCTGAGCCACGAGGTAGAGCAGGCCGTAGCCCAGCACCATCGAGATGATGCCCACGATGATGCCTATCTTGGCCATGTCGTTTTGCTTCACCATGTTCGTGGCATAGGCCAAGGCGTTCGGCGGTGTGGAGATGGGCAGCACCATAGCCGAGCTGCTGGCGATGGCCACGCCGATGAGCACGGTGGCTGTGCCGCCGATAGAACCCAGCGTGTCGCCCATGGCCGAGCATACCACAGCGAGGATGGGCATCAGCAGGGCGGCGGTGGCCGAGTTCGAGATGAAGTTCGACAGGCCGTAGCAGATGAGGCCGGAGATGATGAGGATGACCAGCGGCGAGAAGTCGCCGAAGGGGATGGCCTTCACCACCAGCGCGGCCAGGCCCGACGCGTTCAGACCGTAGCCCAGGGCGAAGCCGCCGGCCACCATCCAGATGACGCTCCAGTTGATTTCCTCCAGGTCCTGACGGCCGATGACACCCGTGAGGGCGAACACTACGAAGGGTATCATGGCCACGGTATAGCTGTTGATGCCAGTCACGGTGTCGAGCAGCCACAGCAGTACGGTGACGAAGAAGGTGACGATGACGATATAGGTCTTGCGGTCTTTCTTCATGGTGCTCTCGATGTTCAGCTCGACGGTCTTCTGCGAGAAGGGGAAGAATTTCTTCAGCAGCATCCAGCCGATGAGCAGCAGCACGATGACCAGCGGCAGCATGAACAGCATCCACTGGCCGAAGCCCATGCCCATGTTCAGCCCCTCGGGGTCGTTCAGATATTTCAGGGCGATGGTGTTAGGCGGCGTGCCGATAGGCGTGCCCATGCCACCCAGGTTGGCGGCCAGGGGAATGCTCATGGCCATGGCGATGCGCCCCTTGCCCTCGGGCGGCAGTTGCTTGAACACGGGGGTGAGGAAGGTCAGCATCATGGCTGCCGTGGCAGTGTTGCTGACGAACATCGAGAAGAGGCCGGTGATGAGCAGGAAGCCCAGCAGCACGTTTTCACTCTTGCGGCCGAAGGGCTTCAGCAGCACCTTGGCCAGCTGTGAGTCCAGGCCGGTCTTAGTGGCAGCGATGGCCAGGATGAAGCCGCCGATGAACAGCATGATGACGGGGTCGGCAAAGGTGGCCATGATGCCTTTATAGGAGAGCAGCTCGCCCACTTCCTCCGGATTGCACATCCATTTCAGGCCTGAGTCGCTGCAGAACACCAGCATGCTCACGATGATGGCTACGCTGGTGGCCCAGCTCGACACCACCTCCATGAGCCACATCAGCGTGGCAAAGACAAAGATGGCGATGATGCGCTGGTGGACGACGGTCAGCCCCTCGATGCCGAAGGCAGAGGTGGGCAGGTTCCAGACGATGAGGGTGATGATGGCTACGATAGTGGCCTCGATGGCCTGTTTGCGCAGTCGCGCGGGACGGTCTTTCTGGGCTTGGTGGGCTTTGTGGTAGGCATCCAGAAGATGAAATCCATGAAAACTCTTAAACATAGTGTTAAAATTACAATTATTTCGCTTAGAGCGTGCAAAGGTACAAAAGAGTTAGGAGTTAGAAGTTAGGAGTTAGTAGTTTTTTTCGTCGATTAATTATTTTTAACGACATGCCGCCGGTAGGTTGACCATTCTGACGGATGATGGTATCGGCAGAGTCGAAACAATCGCTTTTGCCGAATTGCTTGTATCGCGCGCGCGTGCGTAATTATAGGCAAAAAGTCGCGCTACTCGCGCTACTTTGATGCGTAATGTGATGGTTTGCAAGTGGTTGCCTGTAGCTACAGGGGATATTTTGGCGCTACCTCGGTAGCTACAGGCGCTGCTGCCGACTTTGCAGTATGTAACATGGTCGAAGATACATACGGCAAAGTATTGGGGGTAGTGACAAGTGAGCTGTGGTAATCGGGTAATGGCAAACGGCGTTCGCATTTTCCCAAATGGCGTTCGCATTTTTCCAAACGGCGTTCGCATTTTCCCAAATGGCGTTCGCATTTTTCCAAACGGCGTTCGTATTTTTCCAGACGGCGTTCGCATTTTTCCAGACGGCACCTCCTTTTGGTGAAATTCTCTAGAGAATTTGTGGGCGTTCTATCGCTAGCGCTTCCTGTAGCTACAAAAGTAGCTCCAAAACGGCCGCTGTAGCTACAAATAACTATCTAAAAAACTGCGGTTTAAGGGTCAAAGTAGCTCCTGTAGCGCGTTTTTTTCAATTTTAGAATTCCACTACGATTTTTGCGTTGAGCTGGCGCCCGGTGAGGTAGTTTGGCACAGCCCACTGGCGGTTGGTGACGTCGGTCACCCAGTAGTAGCTGTTGACATTGCTGATGCCAAAGAGGTTGAGACAGTCGAGCCCCAGCCATACTTTTTTGAGAGGTGTGAGGTGAGAGGTGTTGTGTGAGTGATAGGCCAGATAACTCATGCCGATGTCGGCACGTTTGTAGGCTGGTGCACGGAAACTCTGTGCCTCGATGCCACGATGTGGTGCACCGAAGGGAAGACCGTCGGCGTAGGCCAGGCGTAGGGTCATCTTCCAGCGGTCGGTGCCGGGGAAATAATCAGTGAAGTGCAAGTTCAAGGCGTAGCGCTGGTCGGTGGGCAGTGGCACCCACTGGCCTTGGTATTTCTGTTGAGTGCGCATCAATGAGAAGCTTATCCACGAGTCGGTGCCGGGCACGAACTCGCCGTAGAGCTTCATGTCAAGACCGAGGGCATATCCGGAGGTGAGGTTTTCTCCGTAGTAGGTCACTTTCACGTTCTGCACGTTATAGGGAATGAGGTTGGATAGCGCTTTGTAGTAGGCCTCAGCAGTGAACTTATAACGTCGGTCGTTCATCTTGAAGCGGTAGTCCATGGCGGTCAGCAGCTGCCATGAGCGCTGGCTCTTGATGTTGCGATTGAGCGTGACGGCAGTGACGCCACTACTGGTCAGTGTTGTGTCGCGTAGCTCCTTGTAGAAGGGCGCCTGATAATAGAGACCAGTGGCCAGACGGTAGGTGATGTCGGGATTACTGGCGGGCACGATGGCTAAGGAGACGCGTGGCGAGAGTAGTGTCTCGCGGTTGAATGTCCAATGGGCAAAGCGTAGTCCGTAGGTCAGGGTGTAGTAGGTTTCGCGAGGTTCATCAGCCCCATTGGCCTCATTGGCCCCATGGGAAGTGTGCCAACGGAACACATCCTGCACGTAGCCCTCGGTGCGACGCGAACTCATGTCCTGTCTTGAGGCGAGGGTATAGATAAGGTCGAGGCGCTCGCCAGTGTGGGGAATGCTGTAGCCGCTGCTGTCGCGCATCTCATATTCTCGGCTCTGTTCTTTGATGTGCTCCCATTTGTAGGTCAGTGCAGCTTCAATGTCGTGATGCTTCAGTTTCCTGTTCATCATCAGCTTTACGCTCTGTACACGGCCTGTGAGGTAGTTGCGGGCGTGCTCGGCGTAAGTACCCACGCCCAGCTGCTCGGCACTGCCTGTGTCGTCGAGCCAGTATTGGCCCTGAATGTCGTAGCGCTCCTGTTCCTTGGTATAGAAGGCGCTCCACAACAGCTTCACGCTGGTGCTGTCGCCGATATGACGTGTCAGCGAGGCGGTGCCGAAGAGGGTGCGGAAGATGTCTTTCTCCTGGCCGTCGAAGTAAACGCGGAACGTCTTCACGTCTTCCATCGTGCCGAAGCTGGTCTCGCGGTCTTTGGGGCGGAAGTTATAGTGGTTTTCCGAGATGTTGCCAAGGATGTCGAGCGTCCAGCGGCGATTGGGCTGCCAGGTCATGTAGGTCTGGTAGTCGAGCTGGTTGGGACGGTATTCGCCTGTGGTCTCCAATGAGCCGAGGAGATAGCGGTTGGTCTTGTAGCGCAGACCGTGACTCATGGAGAAGGCACCCCTCTGTCCCGACTGGGGGGAAGAGCCTACGCCCACATAGGCAGAGCCGCCAAGCAGGCTGGCTGATGCTGTAGCCTCGAGCTTCTCAGGTCGGCGGTAGGTGATGTCAAGGGCGCT
The DNA here is from genome assembly GCA_024697405.1 of Prevotella sp. GTDB lineage: Bacteria > Bacteroidota > Bacteroidia > Bacteroidales > Bacteroidaceae > Prevotella. The sequence goes on along the minus strand of JAILFU010000136.1, from coordinate 597 downwards.
GGACATTTTGTCACCGTACTTCGCAGAGAAGCCGCCGGAGGAGAAACCAACCTTTTCCACCATGTCGGCATTGATGATGGAGAGTCCTTCTTGCTGTCCGCTACGGATGAGCAGGGGACGGTAGACCTCCACATGATTGATATATACGGAGTTCTCGTCGAAAGAACCGCCGCGCACGTTATACTGGCTGCTCAATTCGTTGTGGGTGGAGACGCCTGCCTGCTGCTGGATAAGCTCTTCGACGGCGTTGCCAGTCACACTGACGGCGCCTGAACGTAAATCGGTAATGTCTAATTGCTCCATCTGGTCGGTCTGTCGCCGCTTCTCCTTCACCACCACCTCGCCGAGTTCCCCGTCGGCACGCAGCAAGATGCGCAATGTCTGCGTACCCTGTGGCTTGTAGAGCGTCTTGGTACGTGATTTGTAGCCAACCATCGAGTAGCTGATCTTCACTGAGTCGGCTGTCTGAAGGGTGAGATGGTATTCGCCTTTGATATTGGTGAAAGTCACCTTGCTTTGTTCGCCACAAGCCACGGTGGCAAACTCAACGGGCTTGCCTTCGTCGTCGGTCACCAGTCCTTTCAGCGTAAACGTCTG
>JAILFU010000071.1 GCA_024697405.1 Prevotella sp. | reverse complement strand
CATTGCTCTGGGACAAGTATGTGACGGGCAACTACTGGAGCCGCCACCACATCGCCAATCCCGAATCAAAAGAGGTCTGCACCGCCATCCACAACCAGCTCATGGAGCGTTACAGTATATGGCCACCTGAACTGAAGCCTTGGAAGACCATGCGCGATGCCTTTGAGGGACTCGGAGAACCGAACGGACACGGTGAACACTGCCTGCGCGAGGGCGCGAGGGCTTATCCCGGCCATACGGGCAGCGACATCGATGAACCGTCGAAGACTATTAAGGCCGGTGGCCACGGCGTTCCTGGTGGTGAGAACACTGTGCGTCTCGCCGATGGCATCATCCGCTACCTTTCCATTCTCGAAGCCAAGCGCATCCAGACCTTTCCCGATGACTACATCATCACAGGTGCCTGGGGCGAGGCCATGCGTCAGCTTGGCAATGCCGTCCCAGTCCAACTCGCCTACACCGTCGGTGCTTCCGTCCTGAATGCTATAACAAAAGGAGATATTGACGCCCACGGAATGCGAAGAAGGAGTATCGATTGATTCCTGCGGACGGCTCGTAGTCGGGGGTAGATTCCGTAAAAATGGTAAATATCTCCGTAATATGTTTATGCGCTTTTTGTGGGGAAAGCATTAATTTTGCGGTCGAAAATAATTAACGCATAGACAATAAGATGATGAGACAGTTACTAATGACGGCAGCAATGCTTGTGTTCTCTATCACGGCAGCAGCACAAGAGACGATATTCCCGGCGAAGTTTACGGCTCCTGCTGAGTATAACACAGGCAAAGTACATATCTCTCTACTGAGCCGTAGCGAGCATCAGATGACTACCAACTTCCTCTTCGAACGCGGCAGTCACAATTCGTGGCACTATCATCCCAACGCCACTCAGGTGCTGATGGTGCTCAACGGCGAGGCCTACTATCAGGAAGAGGGGAAACCTAAGCAGTTGCTCCGCAAGGGTGACGTGGTGACCACGGCTCCGAATGTGCGCCATTGGAATGGTGCCACACCTTGGAGCGACTGCGAATGTATGACTGTTAGCGACCTCGTCCCAGGTGAGGAGCATGCGGTACAATTACGGAAGGTGACCGATGAGGAATTTTCAGCCCCGATAGAGTATCAGACGATGATAGTCCGCCTGGCTGAAATCGAGGTCTACCCGCAGCATCTCAAGGAATATCTCGAATTTGCCAACGAGGTAGACCGTCTGAGTGTGGAACGGGAGCCGGGCGTCGTCTGTCTGTTCCCGATGCAGAGCGCCGAGGACTCCACGAAGATTCGCATCCTGGAAATTTATGCCTCCGAGGAAGCCTATCAGCAGCACCTGAAGACCGGCCACTTCCAGACGTACAAGCAGGGCACGCTCCACATGGTGAAAGACCTGAAACTGCCCACGATGAAGCCCCTCGACCCCGAGACAATGAAACTGATATTCAAAAAGCAGAGATAATATGGACTACGTAAAACTTGGGAACTCAGACCTTCGTGTGTCGCGCATCTGCCTGGGATGCATGGGATTCGGCGACCCAACTATCGGACAGCACTCGTGGACGATTGGCGAGGAGCCGACACGTGAGATTATCCGCCGTTCGCTCGACCTCGGCGTGAACTTCTTCGATACCGCCATCGCCTATCAGTTGGGAACATCCGAACAGTATGTGGGACGCGCCTTGCGTGATATGGCCAAGCGTGACGATGTGGTGGTGGCCACGAAGTTCCTGCCACGAACCGATGAAGAAATAGAGAAAGGCATCGATGGCCGTCAGCACGTGCTGAACAACATCGACCTGAGCCTCGAGCACCTCGGCATGGACTATGTCGACCTCTACATCTACCACATCTGGGACTACAAGACGTCCGCCGAGGAGATTCTTGAAGGCATGAACGAGGCCGTCCGCATGGGCAAGGCCCGCTACATCGGCATCGCCAATGTCTATGCCTACCAGCTGGCGAAGATGAATGCGCTGGCAGAGAAACACGGCTGGGCAAAGTTCATCTCGGTGCAGAACCACTACAACTTGATTATGCGCGAGGAGGAGCGCGAGATGCAGCCCCTGTGCCGTGAGGACAACATCGCACAGACGCCCTACAGCGCCCTGGCCTCCGGCAAGCTGGCCAAGCGTACGGGGGAGACCTCGAAGCGCCAGCAGGAAGACGCGTTCATGCACTTCAAATACGATGCCACCGCCGGGCAGGACAACCTCGTGGTGGAGCGTGTCGTAGAACTGGCCGACCGCTATGGCGTGGAGATGACGCAGATCTCGCTGGCCTGGCTGTTGACGAAGGTAGAGTCGCCCATCGTGGGAGCCACGAAGCTCCACCACGTCGAGGGAGCCGTGAAGTCGCTCGAGGTCCGTCTGACAGCCGATGACATCCGCTACCTCGAAGAGCCTTACGTGCCCCACAACCTCTCAGGCGTGATGGCCGTCAACAAGCCCGTGATGAACGAGGAACCCGTCTGGGTGGCAGCAAGCAGAAACAAGTAAAAATAGAGGATTATGAAGAAACTGTATCTATTGACATTGGCCTGCATGATGGCCATTCAAGGCTTCGGACAAAGTCCCGTGGTGTATTTCACCAAGGACATCACGCCAGAGTCGCTGGTGAGCATCTACGAGGCACTGGGCGTGAATAGTGAAGGCAAGCGCGTGGCCGTGAAAATCTCCACGGGCGAGTCGAGCCGCACGAACTACCTGCGCCCGGAGTTCATCAAGAATCTGGTGCAGAAGGTGAAGGGCAACATCGTGGAGTGTAATACAGCCTACGGCGGCAGCCGGAGCACTACGTCAGCCCATCGCCGAGCCATCGCCGAGCGTGGCTTCAACGATATTGCCACTGTCGACATCATGGACGAGGAGGGCGAAATGCAACTGCCCGTCACTGACACCAGGCACATCAAGTACGACGTCGTGGGTTCCCACCTGCAGAACTACGACCTGATGATCAACCTCGCCCACTTCAAGGGCCATGCCATGGGCGGCTTCGGCGGCGTGCTGAAGAACCAGTCCATCGGTGTGGCATCCAGCAGCGGCAAGCTATACATCCATTCAGCCGGGCGAAGCACCACCCGCTGGATGAGCGACGACCAGGACGGCTTCCTGGAGTCGATGGCGGCAGCGGCGCAGGCCGTCCACAACTACTTCCATCAGGAAGGGCGCAACATCGTCTATATCAACGTGATGAACAACCTCTCCGTCGACTGCGACTGCGACGGCAATCCTGCTTCACCCAAGATGAAGGACGTCGGCATTCTGGCCTCACTCGACCCCGTAGCCCTCGACAAGGCCTGTCTCGACCTCGTGTTCAACCACCAGTCGGTAGCAGGCGACGATGCCTCACCGCTGATACGGCGTATTGAGAACCTGCACGGCACGCATACCGTAGCGTATGCCGAACAGCTCGGACTCGGTTCACAGCAGTACACACTTGTTAATCTTGCCGAGCAAACAGGCATCAGAAACGCAGACCCGAAATCTCAGAATCTCTATAACGTCTATTCTCTCGACGGCAAGAAACTGCTTACCAACGCCACCTGTCTTGACGGTCTGGAGAAGGGAACGTATATCGTTAACGGAGAAAAAAGAATCATAGAATAAAAGAACTAAAATGATGAAAAAGATTATGATAATGCTCACGGCACTGCTGACAATCAGCCTGAGTGCATGCATTCCCGCGCTATGCACGCCTACCCGTAGCCTTTCACAAAGCAAGAGCAGTAAAAAGGCCACCATCGGTGCTTTCCGTGCCTACTTCCAGCTGGCCGACGGCATTACGGCTGCCGATCCCGACCCCGCCAACACCATCCGCGCCTTCGTGCTGAACTTCGGCGACGACAGCGAAGCCAGCGGCATAGAAAACGTTCAATCGTCGATGACCAATGGTCAGTCAGCATCATGGTACGACATGCAAGGACGTAAGCTCAATGGAAAGCCTACAGCCACTGGCATGTATATCAATAATGGCAAAAAGGTTGCAATCAAGTGAGGCCAGCCTGAGCGTTTTTCCCCGTCTGGCCAACATCTTCAAGATGACGGAACAGGCAGAAACTATCACATTCTAACAATTATAGAGTCATGAAAGAACAAGTATTACAGGCCATGCGTGAGTTCGGTGCTCCCGTCGGCGCTGGCAAGATTGCTGAAATCACAGGCATTGACCGCAAGGAGGTCGACAAGGCCTTTGCGGAGTTGAAGAAGGAGGGCACCATCGTGTCGCCTGTCCGCTGCAAATGGCAACCAGCAGAATGACTAAAGGAGAGCTTCGGCTCTCCTTTAGCTTTATTATTCAAGAATGTTTCGTGAATGGACAAATAGTTACGAATATTCACGTGTCATTCTTCGACGAGCGAAGCGGCAAGCCGATTACGCGTAGCGTCGCAGACAAAAAAACGAGCAGCGCTCGAAAGTCATTGCAAAGATATATGAAAAACAACCTACACACCTACACAACAGCTACTAAACGCTTGGCTCACAATGCATTTCACCATGTAGGAACCCTGCATTTTTGAATTTGAACATACACTGTCGAGTGTAGACAGGACACTTTACCAGAAAGTGCCAGTATTTCCCAAAACGCGAACGCCTTTCTGGAAAATACGCACGCCTTTCTGGAAAATACGCACGCCTTTTTGAAAAATACGCACGCCTTTCTGGAAAATCATGGCGCGACATGCTATGTTTCCATCATCGTGTAGGTTTGAACAGAAAAATGCAGGTAGCATACATGATGTAATGCATTGTAATATATGATATTATCTGTCACCGTGTAGGTATGTAGGTATTATACGCTGCATCCCCTGCGCGAGACAGGGGATGCAATGCGGGCGCTTAGGGTATGACCACTTTTCGGCCATTCTTCACGTAGATGCCACTTCTTGCGGGTTTCCCTGCGAGGCGGCGACCGTCGAGCGAGTACCAACTGTCGGTTTCTTCGTTTTCAGACTCCTTCGTCGGCTGAACGATAGCCGTAGCATCATCCCCGAAGAACATTCGTGCCGAGGTGATGTCGCCGGCGGTGAGGCCGTTGAGAAGGAAGTACCCACGGCAGGCACCGACGCTGGCTCCGCTCTTGGGATAGTAGAGGGCGTTCCTGGCACCGAGGAGGAGGCAGCTTGGCGTGTCTTCGTTGAAGGCCAGCTTGTAGTAGATGCCGCAGAAGTCGGCATAGCTTGTAGTGATGTTAAAGGGATTTCCATCGTTGATGGTGACACCTGTGAACACCGGATTGACGATGTCGTCGCCCGTCGTTGTCCACTTCACGATATAGGGTTTGCCGGCCTCTATGCTGTTGGCATTTTCGAAAGTCATGGTCAGCGTGCCTCCGCTGAAGACCGTCGAAGCCAGGGTCATCACCGTAGCGCCTTCGAGCAGCGTTCCGTCGAAATGGTGACCGGCTTCGGCTGTCGCATCGCCCAGGTTGAAGGGCAGGCACAGCGTGTTCCAGTTGCCGTCTTTGAAGAGTGTGCGCCCGTAGAGCCTCACGTTGCGCTGCTTGCCGCTGTTTTCGGTGAGCACGGTGGCGTTGCTGCTTTCGGTTCCTTCGTCTGCCAGTTCAATTGTGAAGTCCTGAACTGAGAAGAGTTCAAGCCAGGAATGGTCAACCGACAGGTTAACGGTCAGGTTGCCCGTCGATGTGACATGCCCGACATTGTCCACGTAATACTTGTAGCCGTTCTTCATGCCGGTGGAGATGGCGTGGATGCTCAACTTGCCATCAACATCGTATGTCACTGTTGCCACAACGAGCGCATCGGCCATGTCTTCTGCAAACTTTGGCCAGTCAACGCCTGTTTTGGTAGTACCACCATCGGTAGACATCAAAGCCCAATCATCTGCAGCGTTATTGCCGTCGGAATCCAGATGCATGCGAAGAGCAACATCAAAGAAGTCCGCCCTTGTAATGGCCACATCGGTTGTGCCTTCTTTAACGCTGATGATCCAGTTGTTCCAACTATCTTGCTTGTTGCTATGATTCCAGAAAGAGAACACCTTCGTGTCGCCTTTTTTCAAGGTGTAGCCGCTAGAAGATGCTCCAAGATAGTTTGTCGAGAAGTCTGTTCCTCCTACTGTCTCAGTAGGCTCCGCACTCTTGATGTATATCCAGTCTATACCAGTAGCCGAACCTCCGTCAACAGCCACGGATATGGTGGCAGCCTCGGAGAGGACAATAGTTTCGGAACTTGCAGTGTACCATCCGGAGGATGCACCTCTTGTGAAAGACCATTTCACCTCATCACCCACCTTAAAGTTTACGATGTGGTCTCCACTGTTCCCGACATAGACGGATGTCACTATTTGCCACGCGCCTGCCGGCAGTGTGACCAGATTGGTGTAAGTACTGCTGTTGTTCTGTCGTCCTCCCAGCTTTCCGTTAGAAGCAGCAGCGAGGTCAGATGTCGCTCCGCTTATCACGTCCTCTGCCTCTGCGTAGTAATAAACGTTTGGAATGGCTGCAGCATCGTAGGGGATGACTTCCTCTTGATGATTATTTGACAGTGTGAACGTTCGGGAGTACTTGTTGTCGGTTGCCGCTGCCTCATAGAGCGTGCTGCCGTCCTGAATATACCGAGGATATGCGACAGTGATATTTGCGTTCTTGTCACCTGTGCTGGAAGCAAGCGTCTTGGTCTTTTCTCCATAGCTGGCGTTAACAGTATAGGCGTATGTCTGTTTATAGTTCTTGTCGGCAATAATCTGGGCTATCTCTTCGGCTGTGAGGGCTTTATTATAGACCGCAAAATCGTCGAATGCGAATGCAGCATCAATATCGTTGAAATTGCCATACTGACAACCGCCCAAGCAAACATAGCTAAGATTACTGATAGTGTTGAACAGATTCCTGAAATCTGCCGTCCAAGACTGTTGCTTCTCCCCATCCACATATACTATTGCTTTACCTGATTCTGCATTAGTCATCGTGACAGTATAGTAGTGCCAGTCGTTATCATCCAGCCATACAGAACTTAACTGGTTGGAATTGTCAGGACCGGGATTGTCGTTCTGAGAACCAGTAAAGTCACACCATCCACCAGAATACTCATTCAAGTTGTAGCGTAGGTATCCGCAAGCACCACCATAGAGCATTGTCCATTCTGTTTCTCCGTTTGCAGGAGCTTGGTCGAAAGCACAGAATAGCGGAGACCAGTAGAAAGAAGTACCATGTGCCTTAGTGCCGTTTACCCACATACCAACAGTGAGACCCGTAGAACTGCTGTTGATGCGACTGAATACCGTTGAAGGCAGTGTCAGGTAGTGCTCGCGATAGGTAGTTCCGTTTGGTTCGTTCTGATAGTATTGTGCAAAGTTTGCATCAGAACTGGTCTCAAACGAACCGTTTCCTCCTACTATTGTCAGGCCATCTGTTGAAGAGAAGTCGTTGAAGTAAACAAGATTAGGATTCTGCGAAAGCTTTTCAGAAATAATTTTTGAAATCTGTTCGGCTGTGAGGGCTCTGTCATAGATAGCTATGTCATCATAGCCGAATCCTGCGTCATAATCATTCCAGTTCCAAGACTGGTTTCCACCAATACAAACCACAGGATACCCATTTTCAGCTGCCGCTGTGAAGAAACCAGATAATATTTGCCCATTTGTTGTTCCATCCATAGTCCAAGAGTTCATAACTTCGCCATCTACATAGATGGTTCCATTGTTAGATGTAAGTGTCACCGTGTAGTAATGCCATTTAGCATCGTCAAGCCATGCAGTAGATTCTGTATTGCCATTAGAACGTTTAGCTATATCATCATTTTGTTCTTTGTTAAAATCCGACCAGCTGCCATTGTTGGCATTTAACTGCATCACCCCTTTTGCACTACATCTAAACATAGGAATACCATTGTCTTCTCCAGGTGTGCTGCTTCCGTATGCACTGAAAACAGGGCAGTGAAAGAAGTCTAAGTCACTAATGGCTGTTTTAACATTCACCCAGAAACCAATGGTCATCTCTTTTGTTGTAGCAGAATGCGTTAGGACGTCAACGGGTAGCTTTAGATAGTTTGTGCGAGCTGTCTTATTGTTTTCTGGATTGTTGTGATAGATTATTCCAAACCGAGGGTCTGCATCTTCAATAAACTCACCACTCCCAACTTGAGTAAGTCCTTCATTCGACGAAAAATCGTTGAAATATACAGGCTCAGGTACATCAGCCTGTTTGTGACCCCAAATGTTGATGCCGCTGGTGATGGACATGGCAGTGAAGGAAACCACTTTTTCATTGGTAGGTTCCATAGCCTGCTCCACCATTACTCCCTTATAGGTTTGGCCGTCAAGGGTTAACTGAATGTATGATGTGCCAGAAGTGATAGTCCAAGTACCTGTATATTCGCCTACAATAGCTCCGTTGCTTTTCAGTTCAATCTCTACGGGGGTTACAATCTCCTTTTTCGTGTGGTCAAGTCCATTGCGATGGACTAACAGCTTATAGTGGCCGGGGATGTCGGCTGTGGCTATTTGTTGCGTGGAGGCGATATCAGCATTTGTAACTGTTTCACCAGTATATTCGAATGGTGCGGCTACAAGCCAGCCATTTTCGTTTTGGAATACTTGGTGGACACGCACTTCGTGAAATTCGAAACAGTTCTGGAAACGTGTATGGTAAACCAAATAGGTGCGACCGTCGGGGGCGGCAATGATGCTGTTATGACCTTGTGAGCGCTCACCATAGATGCCTCTCGTCTTGTTGCCCCAGTCACCGTAAGCTCCGAAGATGTTCTCTCCGAATGCTTTGTAGCCAGAACCATCACCAAAGTTCAAGTAATATTTGTTGAATATGGCAGAATTACCCATGGGGTCTGTATACGGTCCGTCAGGACTGGCAGAGCGAAATACACGCATTTGATAACCGCCAATATTGTTGTCGCCAGCCACGCCACCAGCCTGCAAGCCGCCGTAAGAAAGGAAGAGATAATAGTAGCCGTTGATATACTCAATATAGCTGGCCTCACCAGAGGAGTAGTATCCTCCTGCTATCTTCTTGCCAAAGTAGGGGTCGGAGGCGTTGCTTTCGCTATATGACACATTATAGTCGCGCAGACCGGTTGTCTCGTCCAGCTCCAGCATAAAGATTCCACCGCTCCACGAGCCGTATGACATCCACAAGTTGCCACTTTCATCGTAGAACACACAAGGGTCGATATTGTTTGGATAGCTGGGCTTAGAGGTGGCAGCCCAAGGAGAAGCATAGCGGGAAGGGAGTGAACTCTGTTCGCCTATAACCAACTCCAGGTCGGTATCCTTGAAGTTGTCATTAGTAAATCCACTGATAACGACAGGTGCCTGATAGGTGTAAGGACCTTCGATGTTGTCGGCCGTGAGCAGAACGATGCTGCTATACCAATTGTCACCATTTACCGACATATACATACACCATTTTTCCATCGCCGTATTGTAAATGACATCGGGTGCCCACAGGTTGCCAGTGATGTCGTAGGCTTCATTGCCTTGATTGCCCCCTTTGGCCGACCAGGCTTTTGCATCAAAGGTTGGCAGATTCTTTTCTACTCCACCCACTGTCACCTTAGTTACGGCAGGGGATGAAAAGGCATCGGCGCTGTTGGCGTTGTCACTCGTATTGGTCTTCCAGGGTACACCGACAGCTGTTCCGTTGTCTGTGCCGGTTGCCACCCTTGTCCAGTTCATCATATCGGATGTCTTGGCAACTTCGCGGAATGAGCCGAAGATGTAATAAGTTTGAGTTGTTGGTTCCCAGACGATGCTGGGGTCATGAACACTGACGCGGTTGAGCGTGTAGGCCGCTGCACCTAATGATGATGCCAGTGCGGTCAAAAGAAAGAGCACGAATCTTTTCATTTGTTTTGTAGATTTGGTGTAAATAGTTGGTTAACAATTAGTTCTTCCACCCCGGGGTTTCTCAATCCCGGAATTTCGGCCACAAAGGTACGCAAAAAAATTGGCATAACCAAATTATTTGCGAGAAACAATATCATTGGGGGAGAGCTGTACTAAGGGCTCTTTCATTTAAGCACAGCCAGACAGACAACTTGGCAGTACAATAAATTCGGGTGGCGGCACGTTATATAAATGACAGCAGCCACCGCCCCTGTTTGGGCGGCATCCCTGCCGCCGGGTGCTTGGGTTCTGTT
>JAILFU010000068.1 GCA_024697405.1 Prevotella sp. | reverse complement strand
TGCCTGCCGCGCCAGGTAGGTAAACACATGGTCCATATCGGGCTGCTGAAAACGCCGTTTCAGTTCATCGGGCGTTCCGAGGGCGCTTATTTTGCCGTCCACCATGATAGAGATGCGGTCGCAATATTCTGCCTCGTCCATATAGTGGGTGGTCACGAAGACGGTGATGCCACGGGCGGCAGCTTCATAAATCAGCTCCCAGAACTGGCGGCGCGTGGCGGGGTCGACCCCGCCTGTAGGCTCATCGAGGAACACCACGCCCGGGTCGTGGAATATGGAGACCGAGAAGGCCAGCTTCTGCTTCCAGCCCAGCGGCAGCGAACCCACGAGGTCGTCGCGGTGGTCCTCGAACTTCAACCGTCGCAGCACCTCGTCCATCTTCCTTCTCACCGCTTCCTTCTTCATCCCATAGATGCCGGCAAAGAGGCGGATATTCTCGGCCACGGTCAGGTCTTCGTAGAGCGAGAAGCGTTGCGACATGTAGCCGATGTGACGCTTTATCTGCTCGTACTCGGTGCGGATGTCGTAGCCCACGACCCTGCCCGTGCCGCTGGTGGGCTGGTTCAGCCCTGTCAGCATGTGCATCGCCGTGGTCTTGCCGGCACCGTTGGCGCCTAAGAATCCGAATATCTCGCCCTTCTTCACCGTGAACGAGATGTCGTCCACGGCACGGAAAGCTCCAAAGGCCTTTACCAGGTGTTCTACCTCGATGACATTCTCTGTTTGTTGCTGTGATACAGCAACATACTGAACAGCGTGGGCAATGCCTGGGGGGTTGAAGATGGTTTTGAAGCGGTCGAGGATGACCTCGGGCGCACCGATGCCGCGCACTATGCCCTGGTCGAGAAAAACCACGCGCTCACAGCAGCGCACCTCGTCGAGATATGGCGTCGATGCCACGATGGTGATGCCCCGTTCTTTCAGCATCAGCAGCATCTCCCACAGCTCCTTGCGACTCACGGGGTCGACGCCCGTAGTGGGCTCGTCGAGGAAGAGGACACTCGGCTGGTGCACCAGCGCACACGAGAGCGCCAGCTTCTGCTTCATGCCGCCTGAGAGGGCACCAGCCCTGCGGTCTTTGAACCGCTCTATCTGACTATAGATGGCCTTTATCGAGTCGTAGCCCTCCTCGACGGTAGTGCCGAAGAGCGTGGCAAAGAACTTCAGGTTCTCTTCGATGGTGAGGTCCTGGTAGAGCGAGAACTTACCTGGCATATACCCTACCCTGCAACGCACATCGTGCATCTGCCTCACCACATCGAAGCCATCCACCGCCGCCGTACCCGCATCGGGCAGCAGCAGCGAACAGAGTATGCGGAACATGGACGTCTTGCCAGCGCCATCAGGGCCTATCAGCCCGAAGACCTCACCCTGGCCCACGCTGAACGACACATCGGCGAGTGCCTGCACCTTGCCGTACCGCTTGCTGATGTTCTTTACTTCGATAGCGCTCATAGCTTCACCTCGCCATACATTCCAATCTTCACGAATCCGTCGTTCCTGATGGCCACCTTAACGGCATACACCAAGTCGGCCCGCTCGTCATCGGTGAGGATGGTCTTCGGCGTAAACTCCGAGCGGGAGGAAATCCAGCTGACGGTGCCGTCGTAAGCCTTGCGCTGCCCGTCGCCATAGTCAGCAAACACCTTTACCTGCTGGCCTATCCTGATGTTCTGCAACTGGGCTGAAGTGACGTAGGCACGCAAAAACATGGCCTCGGTGTCAGCCATTTTGAAGAGCGGCTTGCCTACACTCACAAACTCGCCTCGCTCCACATATTTCTCGAGCACGGTGCCCTTGGTGGGTGTCACGATGTGGCACTTGCGCAGCATGTCGCGCAGCTGCTCCTTCTGAACGTCGGCAGTAGAAAGCTGGGCGTTGAGTGTTGAGAGCTGGGTGTTCAGCGATGATATCTGCGCATCCAGCTGCTTCTGCAACACCTTCACCTGACTTGTGGCATCGTCGAGCATTTTCGAGGGGGCAGCTCCATCGGCCACCAGTTCGCGGTAGCGCTGCTCGTCCTGACGGGCCTTAGCCAACTGCTGGCGCGTGGCAGCTATCTGTCGCTCCATGTCGGGTTTCTGACTCTGATAGACGGCCTTGGTGGCATCCGTCTGCATCATCTTCAGCCATGTCTGTGTAGTGTCTATAAGTCCCACCTGGCGGGCTGCCTCTAGCATGTCGCCCTCGTTCACATCGAACGTCAGCAACGCCCCGCTCTGCTCTGCAAACACGGTCGTCTCGGTAGCCTCAAACGTTCCTGTGGCATCATAGTCCTTCTCGTTTCCTCCGCAGGCGGCCGTCACCAGAGCTGCGCCTGCCAGTATCATCATCTTCTTCAGCATATCGTTAATTATTTGTCGTGTATTTGTTGTCGTAAATCTCTTTCAGCATCTCAATCTCATGCACAGACTGTTGCACACAGGCGGCATGCTCCTGGTTAATCTCACCCACGAGGTCGTTCACGTCGATGATGCCGTGTGCCAGCTTCGACTCTGCCGCCTTTCTCACGGCCTGTCGCAGGGAGATAATCTCCCCGTCGTGGGCCATCAGCTGGCGGTAGCGCGCTATGTTCTCGCTTTGCTGAATCTGCTCCAGACTATTATTGAAGAGGAACACCTCCCGGCTGTTCTCCGTCATATCGCGCTTCAACTGCAGTTTAGCCTTGTCGTTCCTGCGGGTATAGAGGGCGCCGATGTTCCACGTCAGACGTGCTCCCACGACTCCGTTCAGGCTCCATCTGTGGTGCATCATGTCGTCGAACATGTTCAGTCCAGGATAGCCATAGAAGCCTTGTGCAAACACGCCCACTTTCGGCATCAGCGCCGCGTCGAGTGCTTTCTCCTGAGCGTTGGCGAGGTTCAATTGAGCATCGAAAAGGCGCATCTCCGGACGCGCAGTTCCTCCCCCTCCTTCCTGGCCATTGCGAGCAGGGAGCAACGAGGGAGCGAAGCCGAGGTGGGGCGAAGCCGGGGGTAGCGGCGCGGTCTGCATCTCTGGCTTCGTCACTTCCTTCACCTCCATCCCGCAGAACGCAGTCAACATCCTCTGCAGCATCTGCTTCTGCGCTGCCAGCTCGGTAGCCTGCTGCACGGCATTCAGGCGCTCTGCCTTCACACTCAGCAGGTCGCTCTCGGCCGCCGTACCGTTTTTCACCATCGACTCCAGCTTGTGCTCGTTGCCTGCCAGCAATGCCTGCAGGTCGCTGTTCAGCTTGATCTGTTCGTCAATCAGCAACAGGCCGAAATACATCTCGTTCACACGCTTGCGAACCTGATAAATATTCACTTCGTTCTGGGCAGCCTGCACCTTGCCCTGTTCACGGGCTATGCGTTTCTGACTGCCTATGGCACCACCGTCGTAAATGGTCTGCTGCACATCGATGCCCACTCGATACTGGTCCTTCGCCAGTCCTCTTATGTCGATGCCCATGCCTGTCATCATGGTCTTCATCTCACGGGGCCACGAGGCCACGTCGCTCTGATACGAAGCCTGAGCCGATGCCGACACCTGCGGCAGCCACCCCTTCTGAATGTTGGCCACCGTCAACGCGGTGGTCTTCTCAACAAGTCCATACTGCTGTATGAGCGGATAGTTTCGCTCCGCCGCCAGCTGGCAGTCTTCCAGCGTCTGACCAAGTGCCATCACTGGCAGCATCGTCAAACCTAAAACAAATATCCTCATCTTTATGATACTATTGAAATCTGGGTGCAAAATTAGTATAATTCTCACAGTAAAGCGTTATCCGATGGAAGGAAAAAATGTTCTTTTTGTTCGATTTACATAAAAACAGAGCATTATATCCCCAAAAATGATTATCTTTGCCGACAAATTGCGACGATTATGAACAAGACACCCCAACTGATGGACGCCTCACGGATGCGTGACATCCTCACCCCCCACCTCTCGCAAATCCGAGACCACATCTTCCTGAATGGCGAATTGGGTATGGTTCACGCCGACCCCACCGTGTTCAAGCTGCTGATGCGCCAAAAGCCGCCCTTCGTCATCAACGATCATCGGATGGGCATCATCGTCAGTGGCGAGGCCGACATCAACTTCAACCTGCAAGACCGCCACCTGAAGGCTGGCACACTAGTCTATATAGGCCCGGGCACCATCATCCACCCTAAACAGCTGTCAGCCGACCTGCGCATCTTCGGCATTGGCCTCTTCACCAATTTCCCCATGCTCTTTGCACAGGGGCAGATGCCATCGGCCTTCAATGGGCAGGTGCGCGACTTCCAGTTGCCCGCCAGCGAGGGCGACATCAGCACCGCCCGCCATATTCTGGACACCATCTGGCACACGGTTCATGCCGACAACAACTATCACCGTCCTACCGTCACGGCGCTCGTGGCAGCCCTGATGCACCACTACGACCGTCTGTTCCATCTGCAGTATGACCAGCTGGCGAGCAGCCGCTCACGAGAACAGACCATCTTCGACCGCTTCATACAACTGGTCACCCAGCACTGTGCCGAGCACCATCACATTGGCTACTATGCCGAGCGCATGTGCCTCACCGAGCGCTACCTGACCACCGTCGTCCGCCAAGCCAGTGGCACCACAGCCAAAGAATGGATAGACCGCGCCCTCATCAACCGCATCAAAGCGGAACTGCGCCACACAGACAAGCCGGCGGCGCAGATTGCCGAGGAGATGCACTTTGCCAACCCCTCATTCTTCTCAAAATACTTCCGGCGCCTCACCGGCATGACGCCGAAGGAGTTCAAGTAAACGTCGTACCGTCTTTAGCTTTGAGCGAGGCAACAATATAGCAGTTGATCTAAATTTACTTTTCCACATGGCACTCCCCTCCCCTCAAGGGGAGGGGTAGGGGTGGGGTCTCTAACTAACTTTCAGCGAATCTTTCATCGGCTAATCGAACTCCGGGGAAAAGTTACAAACCCCACCCCTGCCCCTCCCCTGTGTAGGGGAGGGGAGCGGCTACCGCCGGAGACGTCCCGGGGCAACTGCTATATTATTGCTTTGAGCGAAGCTTTCCTTGCAAACTCAAACAGCGACAGGGGCAGATGGCAATAGCCGTCAGGATGCTTGTCGAGATAGTCCTGGTGGTATTCTTCTGCCGTATAGAAATTCTGCAAGGGCAGTTTCTCCACGGCCAAAGGCTGGTCATAGTGCTTCTGCTCTTCGGCAAACACCTTCTCGATGACGGGCAAGTCGGCAGGGTCTGTGTAGTAGACGCCCGTGCGATAGCGCGTGCCCTCATCGTGCCCCTGCTTGTTGAGACTGGTAGGGTCGATGGCCTTGAAGAACATCTGCAGCAGGAATTCAAGACTGACCACATCAGGATAGAACCGCACAAAGACCGTCTCCGCAAAGCCGGTCTGGTCGGTATATACCTCCTTATACGTCGGGTTCACGGTATGTCCGTTGGCGAATCCCACTTCCGTGATGGCCACACCCTCCATCTGCTTGAAGTAGTGCTCCGTTCCCCAGAAGCAGCCTCCCGCAAGGTAAATGTCTTTCGTGGGCTTCGTTTCCAGAATGCCGTCCACCTCGTGCTCAACGAATGGTCCCGCCTTGCACTCCAGCAAGACGCTCGGCTCCAGGCACTCCAGCCCGTGCCAGACGTTCCTGGGAATGTCCACACCATAGCGGCCGCTCTCCTGACTGATGACAAAGGACTCCACAACCCAGCCCTCGTCGTTGTAGGTGGTCACTCTCACTTTCCCCTTCAGAATCACAAAGGTCTCGTCCTTGTCGGGATGGTGATGCACGGGGATAAACGTGCCAGGCTCCAAAGCGTTGAGAAACCGGTGGCACTTGTCCTGAAGGCTCTCGTGGAAATTGTAGTTCGTCCTCAGCCTTGGCGACTTCTTGGCTTCTTCGGCCAATCTGCTCATCAACTGTTCGTCTATTACTTTCATATCGTTTCTTTTCTATAATTGTTCTGCACACGAATGGCTATTATTTCCTACTTTACTCCTTACTCCTCCGCTCGACCTTGGTCGCTTGCCTAAGCAAGAACTCCTGTAAGTCATGTCTTTGGTTTCCAAATGAACAATCCCTCAGAGGAGGCCAAAGCGCCCAGCAGGTCTAGCGTTTCCTCCGATGGGTTGTAGACGGTCATATAGGTATCATCGCCACTGATGACAATCATCGCATCGGCCGGTTTCAGCATGATGTAGAGCATGCTCTTGGCAGCAAGACAATCCGTGAGCATGGCCTCAATGGCCTTGGGGGCAGGATTCGTCGTCCACTCCTCTCCGCCCAGACTTACTTCGAGGTCTTCGAAGCAGTTCAGCTTCAGCAGGATGTTAGTAAACTTCCTGTAGATGGCTACCATCTGAGGATGCTCCAGATAGTATTCCGCGATTCGGAAATATTGTCCGCTGCTGTCGGCCGGCACCTGCTTGGGCAAGATGTCTATCACCCAATAGGGCCTTTCCAGATACTCTTCTATCTTCATAGCAATCTACCTCCTCCTATTCGTCTGTCTCAGAATCAATGATGAGATACCTGTCCGCAGAATACTTCTCGTAGCCCTTCTGCGCTACGAAAGACTTGTCGAACTTCATCATCTGGTCAATCATGCTAAGTCTTGTTCAAACAGCTGACAAAGGTAGTCATTTTCGTTTGATTATTTGCAAACTCACCCTCATTATTTAGGATAGTTTATGAAAAAGGGCTACTTCCGCCTCGGTATGGTCAACCTGCATCACAGCACTTTCTTCGTCCGCAGCTTTCTCACCGTTTGCGCCCGTCATTCCCATACTGAGCATTCGTTGCACTTCTTTTCCTAGCGGAGGGCCAGACCCTACGGTGGGTGGAGGATTGATAACAAACGGAAACGCATGTGTTTTGGGGTACGTCAAATGGGCCACCCTGCTTCCCTTTTACGCGCGTGCGCGCAAAGCACGCGCTTAGGCGCGGCATGTATGCCGCTCACCCGACCTTACCTCTTACGCGCGTGCGCGTAATGCGATAGAAAAAACGCGCTACACGAGCTACTTTGGCAGTAAACAAACTGATTAACAAGGCGTTGTTTGTAGCTACACCCCTATTTTTGGAGCTACTATTGTAGCTACAGGCAGCGAAAAGCGATGAGCAGAAAATACGAACGCCGTTTGGAAAAATACTGCCGCCGTTTGGAAAAATACGAACGCTATTTTGGAAAATACTGCCGCCGTTTTAGAGAATACTGCCGCCGTTTTGGAAAATACTGCCGCCGTTTTAGAGAATACTAACGCCGGCGAGGGCTGTAGCTACAATAGTAGCTCCAAAAAGGGCGTTGTAGCTACAGGCAACGGTTTGCAGCCCAGAAGGTTAGGGATGAAAGTAGCGCTTGTAGCGCCAAAAATCGCTCACGCGCGCGCGTATATACCACTGTTTCAGCTTAAGAAAGACAAATCTTCTATTGATTCTTACTTTGACGGAGGTCTACACAAACACAACCTATAGGATTATTGAGTTCAGGCCTCCTCTCGCTCGAACGCGCTCTTTGGCTGCAGGCTCTGGCGGTACTCGCTGGGCGACTGACCGAGGTGCTTGGTGCAGTAGCGGCTGAAATAAGAGAGGGTGGCGAAGTTCATGCGGTCGGCTATCTGGGTGAGCGACAGGCGTTCATCGCCCAGGTAGTCTTTCAGTATGGGGATGGTGTGGCGGTCGATGTAGGACGTGACGCTGTGGCCCGTCATGCGGCGCACGGTCTCAGAGAGGTACTTGGGCGAGACGTTGAGCCGCTCGGCATAGTAGCGCACTTCGCGCTCGGTCTGACTGATGCCGGTGGCGAGCAGGGCCATCAGCTGTTTCACGATGTAGCCCGCACGGTCGGTATGATTCTCCGTGGCATCACGCTGGGCATGGGCCTCGAAGATGTCGTACATCATCGTCAGGCACAGGCTGCCCATCAGTTCGCGGTAGAACTGCTGATGGCGGTTGTCCATACGGCCACGCAAGCGATGAAAGTCATCCAGCAGATACTGTGCCTGTTCGTCGGAGAGCTTGATGACAGGATCGTGGTTCAGCGAAATGCTGCCCCCGATGCTGTAGTTGTTCGATGGCAGCAGACTCTGCAGGAACTTATAGTCAGCCGCAAACCACTCCACCTGCAGGTCAGCATGGGCGGCCAGGTTTTTCACCTTGTGGGGCATGGGAATCACCACCAGGTCGTTCTTCACGATGTGGTAGCACCGCTCGTTGAACACGAAACTGCCCTCGCCAGCCGTGCAGAGAAGATGCATGCAGGTGTGGCTCAGTTCACGGGCGTTCATCCCGTGGAAATCTGTGGAATATAGGAAATCGACGTTCATATCTTTGTCTTTTGGCTGCGAAGATACGCATTATTAATGATACAAACAAACGATTTCAGTAAAAAGTGAAAATGATGGCGCAATTTGTGCAACCAAAGTATCAGAAAAACGCCGTACCTTTGCACCATCAAAAGTAAAACGAGTAAAGACATGACTATTTTCGAGCAATTACGTTCAGGGGCTGATGTCGATATGGCAACGCCCGAGTATGCAGCGGCCATCCGTCACATGACCGACTGTGCCAACATCTGTTTCAAGATCAACACCACGGCTCCTGTGCCAGAGCAGATTCGCCCGCTGGAGGAGGAACTGTTTGGGGGCGAATTGGACGCAACGAGCTACCTGATGCCGCCGCTGCAGATTGACTTTGCCTGCCAGATGAAGGTGGGCAAGGGCGTGTTCGTCAACCACTCGCTGACCTGCATGGCGGCTGGCGGCATCACCATCGACGACGGGGTGATGATTGGCCCGAACGTGCGTATCGTCACCGACAACCACGACTTCGAGAACCGCATGGTGCTGCGCTGCAAGCCCGTACACATCGGACGTAACGCTTGGATTGGCGTGGGAGCTATCATATTGCCGGGCGTGACCATCGGCGAAAATGCCGTTGTGGCGGCTGGCGCAGTTGTTACCAAGGACGTAGCCCCCAACACCATCGTGGGCGGTAATCCTGCAAAAATGATAAAAAGCCTCACCCCCTTCCCCATTCCCGCTGAAGCGCCTACCCGCCTTTCTCCAAAGGGCGAGGGGGGTAGATAGCAAAAAAAAGAAATAAATAGTAATTTGTAAATTGTAAAACAGTAAATAACATGATGATTTTCGACAGAAACGAGAAGAAGGAAGTGGTGGCACTCTTGGGTGCCGGTAGTATGGGAACAGCCATTGTGCGCCGTATTGGTGCAGGCAAGAAAATTCTGCTGGGCGACATCAGCGAAAAGGCGCTGGAGCGCGTGGGTGAGGACTTCCGCCGCTCGGGCTATGATGTGGAGACCATTCAGGTGAACGCCTTGCAAAAGGAGAGCGTGGAAGCATTTGCCCTGAAGGCAGCAGAAGTCGGCCCCGTGATGTACTTCATCGATACGGCTGGGGCATCGCCCAATCAGGCCAAGCCGGAGCACATCGTAGACCTCGACATGGTGGGCACGGGCTATGCCGTAGATGCCTTCGGCGAGGTGATGGCCGAGGGAGGCGCAGGACTCATCATCTCGAGTCAGGCAGCCTATATGTACCCCATCCCCAACGACATCGAGCTGCAGTTGGTGAACACGCCGACCGAGGGACTGAAAGAGGTGAAGTTCATTCAGGAGGTAGCCATGCAGAACAGCGGCTTTGCCTACATGATAGCCAAGCGCATGAACCACTTGCAGGCCCAGCGGGCAGCGGCCACCTCGTGGCGCAAGCGTCGTGCGCGCATCAACACCATCAGCCCGGGCATCATCGTCACTCCGTTAGCTTACGACGAGTTCAACGCCAACGGCGAGGGTTACCAGCGCATGATTGACGCCTCTGCCGCCCAGCGCGTGGCAACAAGCGACGAGATAGCCGATGCAGCAGCCTTCCTGCTGGGTGAGCACGCCAAGTTCATCACCGGCACCGACCTGCTCATCGACGGCGGCGTCATCGCCAGCATCCGCACAGGAGAATATCAGTTAGGATAAAACAAACATCAATATGAACATCAAGAGTATCATCACGGCCGCCATCGGTCTGCTCGTATCCACAGCATGCAGCGGCGGCGCTAAACAGGAGAAAGTTATGAACAAGGATTCCAAGGCAATTGTAGTGTTCTTCTCGCATGCGGGAGACAACTACGCAGTAGGGAACATCGAGGTGGGCAACACGAAGATTGTGGCCGACTACATCACAGAGCTGACGGGTGCCGAGCAGTTTGAAATCGTCACCCACAAATACGACGGCATGGCTTATAACCCACTCATCAAACTGGCACAGGAAGAGGCCAACAACGGCGAGCTGCCCGAATATGAGGGCGACGTGGACCTGAGCGGCTACGACACCGTGTTCATCGGCGGACCCGTATGGTGGGGCACCTATCCGCAGGTGATGTTCACCTTCTTCAAGAAGCACGAGGGCGACCTGAAGGGCAAGACCGTCATCCCTTTCACCACCCACGAGGGCAGCGGACTGGCCAACTGCGTGGAGGACGTGAAGGCTGCCTTCCCCGGTGCCAACGTGCAGAAGGGCTTCAGCATCTATGGGCATGAGGTGAGGTCGGAGAAGGCGAAGGTGGAGAAGTGGATAAGAAGCCTCAACCCCCAACCCCATTCCCGCTGACGCGTCTACCCGCCTTTCTCCAAAGGGCGAGGGGAGTAAATAGTTAGGCAGCGGCTTCTATAAAAGGCGGGCGAAGATTGGAAAATGCAACATCTTCGCCCGCTTTTCATAAGTTTAACGTCGTCACCGCGCGTAATTCCAAATAAAATGCTTACATTTGCCGACGCAAACGATAAAGACCAGAAAAAGATGGCTCAGATAGTCTTAAATGCTGAGGCAAAAGCTTGACGTTTTCGGGATTTTTATGCTAGATCGGCACATTGGCGGGGCTATTCGCTGTTATAAAGAAAAAAGAACACATGGAAGAAATCAAAATATATCACTCTCTCTGGCGGATGCTCCTCATGGGCATCGGCGGCCTGGCATTTGCTGTCATGATAATCTTGATACTTCGCAGCCCCAAGGCAGGCAACATGATTATTGGCTATACGGGCATCGTTTTCTTTGGCTTGGGCGGTCTGGCCTTGATCTATTGGGCCTTAAAAGAAAGGCTGACAGGGCGTCCGTTCCTGACCATCACAGATGAAGGCATCATTTACAATGGTGGATGGAAACAATATGAGATTCGCTTTGCCGACGTGAATTCCTTCGTGCTGCTGGGAGGAAGACAGAGCAAGATTATCGGCATCCTCTTCAAGGAGGGCGTGGAGCGTCAGAAGATGGACGACGCAGGCATCATCGGCCGTCTTGCCCGCAAGTTTAATCTGGCTGTGAGCGGCACGCAGGAGTCTATTTCCCTTTCCGGCGTTCCTATGAAGGCAAAGGAACTTTGTGATATTCTGAACGAGAGGCTGAAAAACACAAAATAACTCTATCGACGACTACACGAAGATGTATGAGGCCAACGTCATGCCCGCTTTCCACCCCGAATGGTTCAGCCAATTCCACTACGGCATCGCCCCCACCGACCGCTTCCGCGTCATCATCAACTTCACTTGCGGCTACAACAGCTACGGACCATGGCGTGAACTCGTCGGCACTATGCGCTACTACACCGCCCACCGCCACCAATACCCGACGCTCAACGACTTCTATCCCGAAATCGCCCGCTGTCTCTCGAATTATATCGATAGAGTGGAATAAGGGGAGCCGGGCCACACGGCGAGACGGTCGATGTACCCCATATCGTGGGCCGCTAGGCACAGTTCAATCGTGTTTTTCGGCAAAAAGTGTAAAACTATCGGCGATTTGTGAAACAGCAGATTGCCGTTTTTTGCGTACCTTTGCACCGTGATATTAATAAATTCAAAAAAGATGGAGTACATTAAACTATCAAACGGCGTTGAGATGCCGACCTTGGGCTACGGCGTGTTCCTGGTGAGCCCAGACGAGTGTGAACGATGCGTGACGGATGCGTTGAGCGTGGGCTATCGGCTGATAGACACGGCTCAGGCCTACCAGAACGAGGAGGGCGTGGGATGTGCTTGGCGCAAGAGCGGACTGAAGCGCGAGGACTTGTTCCTGGTGACGAAGGTATGGATATCGAACAACGGCGAGCAGCGGGCTGCCAAGAGCATCGACGAGAGTCTGCGTAAGTTGCAGACGGAATATATCGACCTGCTGCTCATCCATCAGGCCTACGGCGACGTGTTCGGCACGTGGAGGGCTATGGAGCGGGCCTATCGTGAGGGCAAGGTGCGCGCCATCGGCGTGAGCAACTTCCAGGCTGGCCGCTTCTTCGACTTCGCCCACTATGTGGAGGTGAAGCCGATGGTGAACCAGCTGCAGTGCAACACGCTCATCCAGCAGACGGGTATCGAGGCCATTCATGCAGAGTTCGGCACGAAGATGATGGCATGGGGACCGCTCGGCGGACAGGGCATCGACGGCATCGTGAAGAACGAGGCACTGACAGCTATCGGAGCCAAGTACGGCAAGTCTGCCGCCCAGGTCGCCCTTCGTTGGCTCACTCAGCACGGCATCGTCGCCATTCCCAAGTCGAGCCACAAGGAGCGCATGGCGCAGAACTTCGACATCTTCGACTTTAGTTTGAGCGATGCCGACATGGCTCAGATTGCCCAGATGAACCAGCACGACACGGGCACCATCAACTTCGGCGACCCGCAGTTCGTGAAATACTTGATAGAGAACTACGGATAATCAGCTCTGCCTTGCAAAGGAGGAGGAAGACCATAGGTCAATATGGCAACAGCAACGCTTTTCTCCCGCTTTTTATTAGTTTAACGGGACAAACGACCAATATTTGAAAACAAATGCTTATCTTTGTCCCCGTAAACCGATAACACATGGAGCATTATGCCGGAAATCAGTAAATTCTTTGGAATCATCATCAGCCTCTACTGGCGTGACCATCGCTCGGCCAACGGTGCCAATCTCGCCCCAGCGTTCCTGCACGGCATCGGGATGACAGCGTAGTGGCGGAGTGGATAAACGGACTTTAAAAAACAAGAATACAACTATGCTTGGAAACTTTTCTTATTACAACCCCACCAAACTGTATTTTGGTGATGAGTCTTTGAATTTTCTCAAGGACGAACTGAAGGGCTACGGCCCAGTAGTGCTGCTCAACTACGGCAGCGGCAGCGTGAAGCGCTACGGCATCTACGACCAGGTGACTGCCATCTTGAAAGAGGCCGGCAAGACCATCGTCGAGAACCCGGGCGTGATGACCAATCCCACGCTGGAGAAGCTGCGCGAGGGCGTGAAGATAGCCCGCGAGAACGAGGTGGACCTGATTCTCGCCCTTGGCGGCGGCAGCGTGTGCGACTACTCGAAGGCGGTGGCAGCATCGACGTATTACGAAGGCGACTACTGGGACCAGTTCTGGCTGAAGCAGCAGAACCCCGCCGCCGGCCAGCGACTGCTGCCCGTGGGCTGCATCCTGACGATGGCCGGCACAGGCTCGGAGATGAACGCCGGCACGGTGATTACCGACACCGAGCACACGTTTAAGGTGGGCCACGTGTTCGACAGCCGCCTGATGCCCCGGTTCTCCATCCTCAACCCGAAGTTCACGATGACCGTGCCCGAGAACCAGATGAAGGCCGGCATCTACGACATCATGAACCACATCATGGAGCAGTACTTCTCGGACTTCGACGACAACACCAGCGACTATCTGGCCGAGGGGCTGATGCGCTCCGTCATCCACAGCAGCCGCATCGCCGTCAGGAATCCGCAGGACTACGAGGCCCGCTCGAACATCATGTGGACCGCCACCTGGGCGCTCAACACCCTCATCGGACTGGGCAAGAAGGAGGACTGGATGGTTCACATGATTGGTCACAGCGTGGGAGCCTGGACCCACGCCCCTCACGGCTATGCGCTGGCTTCCGTCTCGATGGCCTACTATCGCCGTGCCATGCAGCCCGGTCTGCCTAAGTTTGTGCGCTTCGCCAAGAACGTGTGGGATATCAAGGGCGAGGGAATGACCGACGAGCAGATGGCCGAAGCAGGCCTGCAGGCTCTGAAAGCCTGGATGCTGGAGATTGGCCTGCCTCTGACCATCAGCGAACTGGGTGCCACTGAGAATATGATTCCCGGCATCACCGAGACCACCGTGGTCTATCCTGCCGGCTATCTGAATCTGACGAAGGAGGACGTGACGGAGATTCTGAAGGAGAGCATGTAAGAACCATGTCGCCTCATCACAGCCTATCGTCGTTTCAGATACTCGCTGGGCGATAGGCCGAAGTGGCGTTTGAACGTGCGTGTGAAATGCTGGGGATAGTCGAACCCCAGCATTTCTGCTGTCTCGGTGATGGTGTGGCCTGCTACGAGCAGCTGCCGGGCACGCTGCATGACGAAACGGCGGATGGCAGAGGAGGCATTGTCGCCCGTCATCTGGCGGATGAGGTCGCCGAAGTAGTTGGGCGAGAGAAACAGCTCCTGTGCACAGTAGCGCACGGTGGGCAGGCCGTGCTGGCGGTAGAGCCGCTGGTCGTAGTAGCGTTTCAGCAGGTCGTCGAAGCGTATCAGCAGGTCGTTGGTCTGGCTCTGGGCCTCGGCCTGGAACTGCCGGTTGTAGAACCGGGCACTGTATTCCAGAATCAGCTGGAGATAGGTCACCACGATGTTCTTCAGGCGCGGGTCGTCGGCGTGGGTCTGCAGTTCGTGACGAATCATCTTCATGCACATCGAGAGCGTGCGCTGCTCGTCGGGCAGCATCTTCAGGGCCTCGCTGTCGTAGTAGGAGAAGAAATGGAAGTCGTCGATGCGACCTTCCAGGGGTGTGCCCGCCAGCAGCTGCGACGAGAACATGAGCACCCAGCCACGGATATGGATAATCTCGCCGTTGTCGCTGACGCCCCCCATCTGACCCGGAGCGACGCAGAGCAGCGACCCGCTGCTGAAGCGGTACTGGCCCTGCCCGTAGCTGATGGTGTAAGGGCTCTCTTCAAGCAGGAAGATGCCATATACGCCGTAGTTGCAGAGTGCATGTCGGCAGTGTTCCAGCTCGTCGTAGTGTACCACGCAGATGTCGTCGTGCAGCACCTCGGCACCCACGTATCGGGCGTAGTCGTTGGGCGAGTTTACCTTCAGAATGTTCTCCATCATTCATGTATGATTTTACTTTAAGACATACGCGCTACCGCTAAGTTAGCGGCCTGGCCACGCGGAAGGCCAGCATGGTGAGGTCGTCGTTTTGCGCTGCACCGTCGCGAAACTGGTCGGTGTCGGCCTTGAGGGCCTCAATCATATCGTGCATACTCAGGGAAGCGTGCGACGTCATCAGCTGGATGATGCGTTCCTCGCCATATTGTTCCTGCCGGCGGTTCTCTGCCTCGTTCAGGCCGTCGGTGTAGAGCAGCATCATACTGTCGTTGAACGGGTCCAGCTCTCCGCCCACATATTCCAGTCCGGGCCAAAGCCCGATGGGGGCATTGACCTCCTTGACATCGAGGAAGGCATATTGTCCTTCGGCATTGCCGATGACGGGCGGATTGTGCCCGGCATTGCAGTATTCCATCCGTCCCTGTTTCAGGTCGTACATACAGATGAACATGGTGACGAACATGCCCATCTCGTTGTTCATCGACAGTTCGGCATTCATCCGGGTAGCTATCTCGGCAGGCCTCCTCCCCGTCGAGGCCAGGGTCAGGAATCCGCGAGTGGCCAGCGTCATGAAGAGCGAGGCGGGCACGCCCTTCCCGCTGACATCGCCGATGCAGAAGTAGAACCTGTCGCCTTTCTGGAGGAAGTTGTACAGGTCGCCGCCCACCTCCTTGGCAGGTATCATCGAGGCATACATGTCGATGCCCTCCACGGTGGGGAACACATGTGGCACCATCGACATCTGAATGTCGCGGGCAATGCGCAGCTCGCTCTCCATGCGCTCTTTGGCGGTGGTGGTTTCTTCCAGCTGGTCGTAGGCCGTCTTCAGGTCGTTGTGGGCCTTTCTCAGACGTGCTCCCATGCGATGTCGCACAACGATGTAGATGAGGAGAAACAGGATGGTAGCCGCCATGGCGATGAGCCGGCTGATGTGGCGCTGACGAACGTAGCGCTCGTTCTCGGCGGTCATCTCAAGTTCCTTCTGGTGTACAGCCGCATCTTCCCTGGCTTCGGCGCTTCGTGATAGCGTGATGGCCGAGTCGAGCCGTTCGGTGATGCTCATGCTCACGGCCCGTGCCGTGTCTATTCGTCCTGCCTTCAAGTTGACTTCATATTTCCTCAGGAGCATTTTCTGTATGTTCTCCAGCGAATAGCTGGTGCCATACTCCTTCATCAGTTCGTCCATGCTTCCGAAGTTGTCGGCGGCATCCTCCCACCGTCCTGCCAGCCGCAGATAGTCGCAGGCCAGTATCTTACCCTCTGCCGTCTCGAAGAATTTCGTCTGGCAGAACTGGCTGTATGCCTCGGCGGCTTCGTCCTGGTGCCCCAGCCCCTCTAAGGCCCTGGCCAGATAGATGGCGTAGCGTGCCCGCTGCTTTTCGGCGTAGTCGGGGCGTGCGTCAGCCTGCTTTTCATATCCGTCGATGAGCTGCCTCATGCGTTCAAGCCATAGTCTCGCCTTCTCATAGTCGGCTATTTCCAGGTAGTTGTAGCCTATGTTGATCACGCCGACGATGGCATCGCGGTAGCTGATGGCATTCTGATGTCGCTTGATATTGTCCAGGTGGGCGCTGTAGGCTTCTTCCAGGCACCTTTTGGTCTTCACGTCGCTCAGTCCCAGACGGCTCTGGCAGCAGCCTATGTAGATGAGCATGTTGGTATATTCGCTGGTGGTGTCGCGCCCCAGGCTCTTCAGCCTTTCCGTAGCGGGAATGGCCACTTTCAGGGCAGCTTCGAATTCAGTCCATGTGCTCAGAAGCCCCGTCAGGCGGTTGGTGATGCCGGCATACACCCTCACGTCCTCGTCCTCGGTAGCGTTCTCCACAGCGGCGATACCCGTCTTCCAGTATAGCTCGGCCATGCGCTTCTGCATCATCCGGTCGTAGGCGTAGCCCAGCCAGTAGCATGCCTTGCCCTCGGAGAAACTGCCCTGCTGCCTGAAACTGTCCACCAGTTCTACGATGCGCGGGTAGTCCTTGTCCAGATAGCTCTTGTACACCATGTCTTCGGCTTCTCTGCGCAGCCTCTCCTGGTCTTTGGAGTCAACGCCACATCCCGTCAGGAATAAGGCGGCAACCGTCACCGCCAGCGTCAAACGACGAAGAATGTTTTTACCCATAAATTCCCCTATATGTAGATTGTCAGTGTGCAAAGATACAACTTTTTTATGAAAACCATTCATTTTTCCCGTTTTTTTTGGCAACGGCACAGCAGGCGGCCCTGGGCCAGATGCTCCGGGAGGGGGAGGAAAAGCCGGAGGGGCGGCAGATTCCGTAAAAATGGTAAGACAATCCGTAAATTGTTTAGCATATAGCACAGGAAAAAGCCGTACCTTTGCATCCTGTAAACAGGTCACGATGCTATAAAAACAAAACATACGCACTATGAAGAAGATTTTAACAACAATCTGTAGCCTGCTCCTCACCGTGGGCAGCGCTATGAATGCCAGGACCCTCGTGGTCTATTACAGCTACACGAACAGCTGCCACGACATTGTGCAGACGCTGACGTCGCAGATTGAGGCCGACGTGATGCGCATTGAGCCAGCCGACAAGACGCAGAAATACGAGGCCAACGGCTACGCCATCGGCACGCAGCTGCTGAACGCCATCAAGGCTGCCCCCGGCGATGCCGCGAGCTATCCCGCCATCGACCCCGTCGCCATCGCCGACCTCTCGCCCTATCAGACCATCATCATCGTCACGCCCCTGTGGTGGAGCCAGATGGCAGCCATCATGCAGACCTACCTCTTTCACCACGGTGCAGAGATGGCGGGCAAAAACATCGGACTGATTGTGTCGAGTGCCAGCAGCAGCATCAGCGGTGTGGTCAGCGACTGCAAGCGCCTGGTGCCCGAGGGCAAGTATTTCAGCGAGAACCTGTGGATTAACAACTCAAACCGCTCCAAACGCAGCACACTGAT
>JAILFU010000028.1 GCA_024697405.1 Prevotella sp. | reverse complement strand
GTTCAGGCTTGCGCCCATTGACCAATATTCCTCACTGCTGCCTCCCGTAGGAGTTTGGACCGTGTCTCAGTTCCAATGTGGGGGACCTTCCTCTCAGAACCCCTACTGATCGTTGGCCAGGTGGGCCGTTACCCCGCCTGCCGCCTAATCAGACGCATCCCCATCCCCTAGCGGTGAACCTTTGGTGTCCGTCAGATGCCCTCAAAACACAACATAGGGAATTAATCCGCATTTCTACGGGCTATGCCCTACTAGGGGGAAGGTTGGATACGCGTTACTCACCCGTGCGCCGGTCGCCGGCAGGACTAGCAAGCTAGACCCCCGCTGCCCCTCGACTTGCATGTGTTAAGCCTGTAGCTAGCGTTCATCCTGAGCCAGGATCAAACTCTTCATTGTAAAAATAATGTATCGCAGAAACCCCGCCGAACAAAAACGGCAGGAGGTCTCAGTCTGTCTGACCAGGACAATCATCCTTCATCATAGTGCCAAGTCTAAAGATTCGCTCTCCAAAGTCAAATAAATATTGACGGCTTGTCTCTTCTACCCAATGCCCAACCCACAAGGGGAAGAGGCATCGCTTCTTGTACTACTTTTCTGTCTATGTAATCCTTTCAAAGAACTCCTTCTTTTTTGCTTGCGAGGGGCTTCCCTCGTTTTGCGGATGCAAAGGTACGACAATTTTCAGAACCCACCAAATATTTTTCAAACTTTTTTTAGTCAGGAACGTATTTTTTTATACGCTCTTGATAAGAATCAAAGAAAAGAAAGCCTATACATTATTGTTTATAACGCGCGAGAAGAATCTTTTCTTTTTCTTTCGCCTGAGCCAGGAACTGGCGATAGTCATCGCTGTCGGGATGGAAAGGCTTGTGGCCGAATGCGGCCTTGATGGGCTGCCAGTCTTTCACGAACTGTTTGGCCCTCGGACTGAGGTACACCTCCGACAGCCGCTCCCAGATGTATTCCACCGTCTGCTGCGAGGGATGGAGCATGTCGGGCTGATAGAAGCGGTAGTCGCGCAGCTCGTCGTTCACTATCTCGTAGGCCGGGAAGTAGCTGGCGCACGGATAGCGGCGGCACAGCTCGTCGGCGGCCAGCAGCAGCGTGGCTTTCGACAGCTGGCTGCCGTGGTAGCCATATTTCGCATAGCGTATGGGGCTTACGGTGACCACTACCTGGGCCTCGGCCCGACGGCTCGTCAGCGCCTCGACCGCTTTTGCAAGATAGTCCGCGCATTCCTCCACCGGCAGTTCTTCCTCCTGAAACAAGTGCTGCGGCCGCTTCTGGCAGTTGTCCACAATCTCGCCCGTCTCCCGGAGGCGGTAGACATGGTTCGTGCCCAGCGTAAGGAAGGTAATTCGTGGAGCCTTACCTTCTTCTAGGGAGTCGAGCCATCGCTGCACGCTGTGGAGGACGGAAGCCGGATTATACATCACCCCGTAGGGATTCACCGTCACTGGGAAGTGCTCCTCGGCAAAGCGCCGGCCTATGCTGTCGGCAAAACACGACCCCACGAAGAGCAGCTCTTCGAGCGGCTCTATCAGGAAGGGCGGTTTCTCAATGTTGACAATAGTGCGAAAGTCCATTTCGCAGGCAAAAGTACGCTTTTTTCTTCGACCATCCAAAATTTTCCCCCGAAAATTTTGCCATTCACGAAATTCTTCCTATCTTTGCAGCCCCAAAAATGAAAGGAACAATTATCTAATTCCATTATCTATTTAAGCAACAGCAGCCGACGCATGGTGTAGAAGCCGTGTGGCCAGTGCTTTTGCGCGCTCTTCCCCTACCCTCTCGGTCGTTCTTTGACATACTGGCACAGCTCTTGGTTCTTTTGTTTGCAGAGGAGGCTGCGAGCCAGCCTCTTGATTCGCTATCCCTCTGTCATGACGGTCACTGTCCCCCCAGTGGCTGTCTGCTTTACCATCAATTTTTACCAACGGAAATATGACAACACATGCAAGAAAAAAACGGCCTATTGATCAAATCCATGGAAACAAGTATTGAAGGAAAGTGTTTCGTAGCAAAAATCGTCACCGACAGGAAGGAGCTGAAGGACAACGATTTAAAGTGCTGCATCTACACCGATGACTACTTCCTGATGTGTACCGACAGCGACGACAACGCAGCAAAGGTACGAAAGGGAACCATCCACCTCCGCATGAACAGCCGCTTCCTTTGGCTGCCGGGCGACTATCAGCTCATCTTTTCCCTTGGCGACTCGCTCATGGGTGTCATGGAACTGGAGGTGGACGACAGGCAGGCCGTTCATGTGACGAGCATACGGCCGTTCGAGGTGTTCGCCCCGGAAGACGTCGCCTCGTCGCTTCTGGCTTCCGACTCCTCGTGGGCCACGCTGTCCACGCTGCCAGGCACGAAGGAGCTCCGTCTGGCCGTGATTGAGGCCAACCGCATGCGGCTGTGGAGCAACGTCCTCAACATCGACGTGAAAGACAGCGCCCGCCAGCCCTCGGGCTATGTCTTCACATGCACCGGACAGGAGCGCCCCGTCACGGCCATCAAGTGCTTCTTCGAGGAGCTGACGCTGAAGTCGTCCATAGAAGTCGTTGACAGCACGACGCTCTACGATGCTACCCTGCAGAACCCGCTCGACGGCTTCAACCGTCTGCTCGACAGCACCCGCGAAGGCTGCACCATCTGCCTGGACAAGGTCGGCATGCTGACAGGAACGGGCGGAAGATTCATCGTCAGGCAACTCAGCGACGAGGTGCGCAAGGGCAAATACCAGCTTTGGCTGGCGGGCACCCGCCAGGAGATTGACTCCCTGTTCAACGCCTACCCCTCGCTAGGCAACCTCTTCCCAAAGGCGAAGCGGCTGACGCTGCTGCCACCTTCCCCCCGGGAAATGGTTCACAGCTTCTTCAGCCAGCTGGCCTTCTGGGACCTGCGCCCTACGGAGGAAGCCACACATCAGCTGGCAGAAGCCGTGAGGAAGGGGTGTGAGGACGGAACCATTGCCAACTGGTCGTCGGCCGACATCAACCGCTTCTATCAGGAGCAGGTGCTCCCGGCCTACCTGCACCGCCTGGCCACGACGGCCACCTCCTTCACCAAGGACGAGCTTCGCGTAGAGGACATCGACTTCTCGCGGCTTTACGGCCACGTGTCCGACTATGAAGAATGTATGGGCGAACTCAACCGGATGGTCGGCCTGGACAACGTGAAGAAAGGCATTGCCACCATTGCCCACCAGGTGAGCATCTTCGCCGAGCGTCGCAAACAGGGCCTTGCCACCAACGACAAGGAGATATTCCACGCCGTCTTCACGGGCAGTCCCGGCACGGGAAAGACCACGGTGGCCAAGATGCTCGGCAGAATCTTCCACCACCTGGGCGTCCTCTCCAAAGGCGAGGTCATCACCGTCGACCGGAGCCGCATCGTGGGCCGCTTCATCGGCGACACCGAGGACAACGTCAAGAACCTGCTCAAGGAAGCCCGCGGCAACGTGCTTTTCATCGACGAGGCCTACACCCTCTACGACAACGCCGGCAGCAACGACTATGGCCGGCGGGCCGTGGAAAGCCTGCTGGCCTCGCTGACAGACACGAACCCCGACATGCTCATCATCTTCGCCGGCTACAAGGCGGAGATGGACAGGCTGATGACGATGAACCCCGGCCTGCACGACCGCTTCCCCCTAAGGTTCCAATTCGACGACTACAGTGCAGAGCAGCTGATGCAGATTGCCGAGCACATCTTCGCCCAAGACGAGTATGAACTTACGCCTGAAGCACGCAACGAGCTGCAGGCGTCCATCCGACAGGCACTGAAACACCGCTCAGCCCACTTCGGAAATGCCCGCTGGGTAGAGCAGCTGGTGCGCAACGGCATCATCCCTGCCCTGGCCAACCGCCTGACCGATGCTAAGACACTGAGAAAACTGAGCCGGAAAGACTACCAGCAGGTGGAGGCCGGCGACGTCAAGACTGCCTATGAGCAATTTGCCCCTCATCCTACGGAACTGAAGCCCCGCCTGCGGGTGCTGGGCTTCAGCGCCTAAACCAAACAACTATGTACCAGATTCTGAAAAACAACAACAACGACCTTGCGCTCATCATTGACGCGCAAGACACTGAACCCGACGGCCCCATGCTCATCTGCGACGGCGGCGACACCGCCCTGCTCTTCCGCGACTGGGGCAGCAACCTCCGCCTCCGCGACATCAGTCCGGAGACGGCCGACGAACTGCTCAACGCCCCCTCCATTCTTGTCAAGGAAGTCTGCGGCAACAACATCGTACGCGAATACGCCGCCCGCATCCGCAAAGTGAAAAATGTGAAGAGCATGATGATGCCCTGACCCACGTCAGCTGCGGCTCACCTGCAGGCCCGTCGTTGAGAGCGTCATGTCAACGAAGCGGGCATTGGCATGCTGGCGGTTTTCCGTCAGCTGCTGCCTGATGCGTGCCGCCGCCTCGGGGTCTTTCGCCACCATGTAGACATATCCACCGCCACCGGCACCGGGCAGCTTATAGCCCAGGCAGAGGTCGTCGACCAGGTCGGTGAGCCGTCGCACGGCCTCGGGGTTGGTGCCGCTGTCCAGCTGCTGGTTCTGCTGCCAGGTGCGCCTGATGAGCCGCCCCGCCAGCTGGAAGTCCTGTCGCTGGATGGCCTCGTACATCTCCATCGTGTGCTCTTTCATCTGCCGCAAGAGCAGCAGCTGGTCGTGGCTGTTGAGGAACATGCGGCGCACTATCTCTGCCAGGATATGCTTGGCCGTGCGGGTGATGCCGGTATAGTAGAGCAGGTGGCACTGGCGGTATTCCGGCTGGGTATAGATGTCGGTGGGCAGCCAGCGTGCCAGCGGCTCCTGGGCGAGCCCGCTCTGCGTCTGCAACAGCTTCACGCCGCCCAGCACGCCGCCAAACTGATCCTGCCAGCCGCCGCCGGTGGTGAGCAGCTGCTCCAGGGCCAGCGTGCGGCGGCCAATCTCGTTTTTGTCCCATGCCAAGGCGCAGAAGTCGCTGACGGCTCCCAGCACGGTGGCCGCGAGGATGGAGCTGGTGCCCAGGCCGCTGCCGGCGGGGATGGCCGAGAGCAGGGTCAGCTCGATACCCGCTCCAAACTCCTCCAGCTGCTCGCGCAGCGAGGCGTAGCACCCGGCCGAGAACTGTGGCAGAAAGCCGGCCAAGGCCAGCGCCGCCTTGGGAATGGAGAACGGCGACCCCACCTTATTATACTGCATCAGCTCCTCGTAGGACGTCACCACCTCTGTGGCTCCCAGGTCGATGCTGCGCAGGGTGATGCTGTAGTCTGCCGAAGGTTTTATGTACGCCTGCAAGGGCTGCTGCCCGTTGAGGTCGATGGCCAGGTTCACCACCGTTCCCCCCTCCAGCAGACAGAAGGGCGGCGTGTCGGTCCAGCCTCCGGCAATGTCGATGCGCACGGGGCTGCGTGCCCACACTATCTGGTCGTGGCACACCGAGAGCTTCGGATTTTGCCTGTCGGTATGGAGCTGAGAGATGATGGCCTGACGCAAGAGCCCGAAGGCCTGATCGTGCTCACCTCGGAACATGGCGTCGTGGATGCGCGTCATCAGCGGCGCATCGTCGCCCAGGGGTGCGGGAAGAGGTATGTTGCTGGCGGCAAACTCACGGGCGGCATCGTCGAGGTCGAGCTGGTAGAACACGCTGTGCTGCCAGTTGGCGGCCAGCATGGGCCAGTTGCGGTTGCGGAACTGCCGCCGCTGCTCGAAGAGCCGCGCCAGATTGGCCCTGGCGGAGATTTGCTCGGCAGAGAGGCGCTTCACTTGTGAAGCGTGAAGGGCGAAGCATGAAGGGTTAGAGAGATAGGGTTCTATCTCTTCAAGCTTCAGCACGGGGAACTGCTCGCGCTGCTGCTCGTCGCCGTCGAAGCGGTCGGTGATGTGATAAAGCCTCACTACGTAGTCCTCCTCCCCTACAGGCACGATGTCCAGGCACTGTCCTGGGGCAAGGATGACCTGCCAGTTGTTCTCAGGCACGCCCGTGACGATATTGTCCTCGGTCAGCACCCACAGCGGGCCTATGCAGCTGTTCTCCACCCAGACGTTCCTGTTCTGACTGGTGAACTGTATGCCCAGCACCGCGTTCTGCACGAAGATGGAAGGATGGGGCTTGCGGTCGAGGTGCATGATGCGGCGCTGGTCGCTCACCACATTCTGCAGCGTCACCATCGAGGAAATCATCTCGGCAGAAGTGCCGAAATGATAGAATTCACCGCCGGGCAGGGGGATGACAGCCACCGACAGACTGCGCAGCTCGGCGTCGTCCAGCTCGGGGTCGGTGCCGAGGGCGCGGCCGAAGTCGGAGTAGAGGTCATAAAGCCTCACCTCCGGCTCCTCTCCCCTCGTAGAGGGGTCGGGGGTGAGGCATCTTTTCATCAGCATCTCCACTGCCCTGTCGCTGAGCAGCCAGATGCCGATGTCGGTGAGATAGAAGTGCTGGCGCTGCAGGTCGTTGAGCCGTTCCTTGCTGGGTTTCTGCAGCATCTGCTTCAGCACCTGGGGCGAGTGGCGGTCGGAGACGAAGACACCGTGGTGGCTGGCTACCGAGGCGTCGAGCCAGAGGCCGTAGCACACCACATCGGCCTGTGGCACGGGCGGCAGCGGCTTGCTGGTGCGTATGAACACATCGCCGCTGACCACCATCGTGTTCAGCCCCTGGGGAGCCATCTGCATGATGCGCTCATAGAGCGGCAGCTGCAGCGACAGCAAATCCTGCCCCAGCCGCTGCCCCCGCTCCCAGCGGAACACAGGTATCGGCGTCAGTATCTTCCCCGACGGGGCGTAGGCCGGCAGCCTTCGGCTCTGTCCGCCGGCATGCAGCAGTATGCGCTTCTCCTTTTTCAGCCAGCTTTTAAACGAAGAGCCACTTGATGCTTCATTCCTAAAGCATTGCCACAGCAGCCACGCCGTGCCGCCGCCGCTTCCCACGCGCCGACCGTCGGGGTCGCAGGTACAGAAATAGTCCTGGCAGGAGAGACCCGTCACTTCATGGAACACCGTTTGTGCTTTTTCGCCCTTTTTCACCAGATTCGGGGGCAAGGATAGTAGTCTTTTCATGCTTATCGCCAGTTTTTGAGGTGCAAATTTAATAAATTCTTCAAGAAAACGCATCGTTTCTAAAGAAAAAATTGTAATTTTGTCCCGTAATTCCGAGAAATACCTTGAACATGAAGCTAAAATTCAACCTGCGGCTCTCCGAGATGCTGTCGAAAGACGGTGTCAGCTTCATCATTCCGTTCATCCTCGTCGCCTGCTGCCTTGCCCTCTGGGGCTTTGCCAACGGCATGAACGGCCCCACCGTGAACGCCTTATCCAAAATTTTCCGCATGAGCGTCGCCGAGGGTGCGCTGATGGCGGTGGTCTTCTTCCTGGGCTTCTTCGCCATGGCCTTCCCTGCCGCGCTGTTCATCCAGCGCCACTCGTTCAAGGCCGGCGTGATGGCGGGCCTCACCCTCATTGCCGTCGGCGCGCTGATGTTCCTGCCGGCGAAGATGGCGGGCATGTATTTCCCCTTCCTGCTGGCCTATTTCGTCATGACCTGCGGCATGTCGTTCCTGGAAACCTCGTGCACCCCCTACATCTACTGCATGGGCACGGAGCAGACGGCCACGCGGCGGCTGAACCTGGCGCATGCCTTCAACCCCATCGGCGTCCTGCTGAGCATGTGGGTGGCCATGCAGTTTGTGCAGTCGCGCATAAGCCCCATGTCTGCGGCCGACCGCATGAACCTGGGCAAGGTGCAGTTCAACGCGCTGAAGGACCACGACCTCGGCATGCTCATCGCCCCCTATCTGGTGCTGGGCATTGCCTGCATCGTGCTGCTGGTGCTCATCCGCAAGAAGAAGATGCCCCTGAACGGCGACACGCGCGGCTATAAGAGCCTGCGCCAGGCCGTCGGCGAACTGCTGCAGATGAAGAACTACCGCGAGGGCGTCGTCGCTCAGTTCTTCTATGTGGGAGCGCAGGTGGCCTGCTGGACGTTCATCATACAGTATGCCACACGCATCTTCCTGCAGGAGGGGATGACCGAGAAGGCGGCCGAGACCTTGTCGCAGAAATACTGCATCCTGGCCATACTCCTCTTCTGCGTGGGCCGCTTCGTCTGCACCTGGATGATGAAATATGTCACTGCCAGCCGCCTGCTGTCGGTGCTGGCCATCCTGGCCGCCGTGCTGGTGACAGGCGTCATCCTGTTCCCTGACCGCAATGGTCTCTATTGTCTGGTGGCCATCTCCGGCTGCATGTCGCTCATGTTCCCCACCATCTACGGCATCGCCCTGCACGGCACAGGCGACAACGTGAAGTTTGCCGGTGCCGGCCTCGTCATGGCCATCCTCGGCGGCTCGGTGTTTCCCCTGCTTCAGACCCTCATCATCGGCACCAACCACCATTTCGGCGGCCTCAGCAGTGTGAACCTCTCGTTTGTGGTGCCTTTCGTCTGTTTCCTCGTCGTAGCCTACTACGGCCACCGTGCCTATATACGCCAGTTTATCCTAGAAGCATAAGATGACAAGAAAGAACATCAGCCTTGCGCTGCTTTACGCTGCCGCCTTCCTGGCCATACAGTTCTTGGCCCAGCTGCTGGTGACGATGACCTATATGGTCATCACCCGCCAGGCGGTAGAAACGATGCCCCCTGTATGCAACATCGCCATCATGGTATTGTTCAGCGTGGCCACCATCGCGCTGTTTCTGAAGATGAGCTGGGCCACGGCCTCGCGCACCTACATGCGGTCGCGCCCGTGGGATGTATTGCTGTGGAGCGTGATTGCATCGATGGGAGCCATCGTGCCGTCGCTCTTTGTGCAGGGCATCCTTCCCGAGTGGACAGGCTGGCTGAAAGAAGTTGCCGACCAGACGAACGAGCAGCTGGAAGGGCTGATGAGCGTGCCCGGCGGCTACATGGTCATCGCCCTGCTGCCGCCCGTGGTCGAGGAGCTGGTGTTCAGGGGGACAGTGCTGAAGTGCATCCTCCCACGGCCCCTCCCTGGGGTGAGTGGAGAAGCCAGGCCTGCCAGGTCTGTATGGCCTGCCATCTTCCTCTCCTCCCTCATCTTCGCCCTTGCTCACCTCAACCCCGCGCAGTTGCCCCACGCCTTCCTCATCGGCCTGCTGCTGGGATGGATGTACGCTCGCACGGGGAGCATCATCCCGGGTGTGGCCTATCACTGGGCCAACAATACTGCGGCCTACGTGATGTACCACGTCTACCACAACCCGCAGTCGCTGACCGACATCATCGGGACAGGCACGCGCCCCCTGCTGCTCGCCCTGCTCTTCTCGCTCTGCATCCTCATCCCCGCCCTCTATCAGCTGAACCAGCGGATGAACTACGTGCCTGACGCTGAGGAGTAGCCGCAACGTCATAAAGCAGCCGGCAAAACCTCGCGCGCGCGTAAGACGCGCAAAAAAAGGCGCTACAAGCGCTACTTTGGCACTAATCACGCTGACTGACAGCTAGTTAAAGGTAGCTACATGACTTCTTTTGGAGCTACTCTAGTAGCTACAGGCTGTACTGCCGCCGTCTGGGAAAATACTGCCGCCGTTTGGAAAAATACTGCCGCCGTTTGGAAAAATACTGCCGCCGTTTGGGAAAATACTGCCGCCGTTTGAAAAAATACTGCCGCCGTTTGAAAAAATTCTCCAGAGAATTTCTCCCATTCCCCCCACCTTCTTTCCTGTAGCTACTCCGGTAGCTCCTTTTGGAGTGCTGTAGCTACAAACAACGTCTTGCGTGCCAACAGGTTAGATGTCAAAGTAGCGCCTGTAGCGCCAAAATTTTGAAAATGTATATATATATACATGAATTTGCGTTACGCCGTAGACGCACATAAGGCCAATTTTTCTAAATTGCAAAAACTATGCGCAGCCGGAGAAAGGTTAGGAAAAACCTGGTTAAGTGCAGGGTTTGCTGGGGCGCAGTTTTTTTCACATGAAGCATATTATACACACGCATGCGCGCGAAAAACAACGAAAAAGACTCTCAAAACGCGAAAAAAACTCTCATTTCCATAAATTGAGAGTCGATTTTTATGATTTAATGGTGGAGATTCTAATTTTTTTCCTATATTTGCAGACTGAATATGCCTAGAAGCTAAATCAGACCATCAAATCAAGAAACAAGTATAACCCAAAAAAAATTAAAAATGAGAAAACTATTCATTCTTTTCACCCTTCTGCTGGCAGTACCCTTGGGGATGCTGGCACAAGGAGCGTCGTGGCAGGAAGCCACGCAGCTGCCCTTGGGGCAAGAGAAAAGCGGAACGTTGTCGAATGACCGCAAGGAGGAGTGGTGGAAATTCACCGTCACACAGGACGGTGCCGCCAACATCTACGTGGCACCCGGCAACGGGCTGCGCATCCAGGAAGTGCGCCTCTACCATTGTTCGTTCAATGATGACAATCAGATTACGGACTATTGGTCACGGTCGTCCACGACCTATTATTTCAATCCTGGCTGGAACGCCGGCTCGATGGACGTGAAGAACTTGGCACCCGGCACCTACCTTTTTAAAGTGACACGCGGCGAGGGTACAGGCTCCTACACCGTGAAATGCACGTTTACGGCCAACGAGTACACTAACGACAAAGTAGACGACGACTGGAACAACAGCAGCATCCTACCGCTAGAAACGCCCAAACAGGGACATCTGGGCTACGGCTATGTTAGCAGCGACGAGGACAACGTAGACTGGTGGACCTTCACCGTCAAAGAGGACGGTGCCGTCACCATCGGCATCACTCATGAGGGCACCCTGCGTATCAGCGAGGTGCGCCTCCACTACTACGAGTATAATAATGACCATGAGATTGTCAACTACTGGTCGCGCTCGTCCACGAACTATTACTTCAACCCCGGTTGGAATGCCGGCTCGATGGTGGTGAACAACCTGAAGCCTGGCGACTACCTCATCAAGGTGACGCGCGGCGAGGGTCAGGGCGGCTATGAGCTGACCTGCAACTTCACGCCTTGCAGTTATGCTAACGACCAGGATCCTGACGAGTGGAACCAGACTAAGACGCTGCCGCTGAACACACCCAAGCAGGGACACCTGGGCTACGGCTATGGCAGTAGCAACGAGGACAACGTCGATTGGTGGGCCTTCGAGGTGAAGCAGGACGGCAAAGCCAACATCGCCATCTCGCATGACATTTCCATGCGTATCAGCGAGGTGCGCCTCCACTTCTATGAGTATAAGAACGGAGAGATTATCAACTACTGGTCGCGCTCGTCCACCACCTATTACTTCAACCCCGGCTGGAACGCCGGCTCGATGGATGTTCCCAACCTGGCACCCGGCCTCTACCTCGTCAAGGTGACACGCGGCGAGGGCCAGGGCGGCTATGAGCTGACCTGCAACTTCACCCCGCAGGAGTATAAGAACGACAACGAGCCCAACAACGACTGGGACACTGGCCTGGCCAACAACTACCTGGCCCGAGGGCAGGAGAAACAGGCACACCTGGGCTATGGCTACGCAAACAGCAACGAGGATGACTATGACTACTATCGCTTCAAGGTGGTGCGCGACGGCAAGGTGAACCTCATCTACACGCCTAGCAACGTGAACAGCAGCCTGCGCGTGAGCGACGTGCGCGTCTATTACATAGAATATGACAAGGAGAACAAACCCATCAACTGGTGGCAGCGCTCGTCGAACGCCTACTATATCAATCCCGGCTGGAACTCCGGCACGCTGAGCATTCCCAATATGGCACCCGGCGAATACTTGGTGCGCGTGCAGCGCGGCGAGGGCTATGGTGCCTACTCGCTGAAGTATGAGTTTGAACAGAACGAGCTGCCCAACGATGCTGAGCCAAACAACGAATGGCAAAAGGCCGCCCAGCTGCCCGTCGGGAAGACACTGTCAGGACACCTAGGCTATGGCTACGCCAACGGCAATGAGGATGACTATGACTGGTATCAGGTGGAGCTGACTGCCAAGGGCGACCTGACCATCAACGTCCAGCCGGGCAACGGCCTGCGCATCACCGACGTGCGCCTCTACTACTATGAGTATAACACGGCGGGAGAACCCATCAACGTGTGGCAGCGCAGCCAGAGCACCTACTGGTTTAACCCAGGCTGGAACTTTGGCACAATGACCACAAAGGATGTGGAGGCCGGCAAATATGCCATCCGCGTGCAGCGCGGAGAGGGGCAGGGCAACTAC
This sequence comes from Prevotella sp., assembly GCA_024697405.1. Lineage (GTDB taxonomy): Bacteria > Bacteroidota > Bacteroidia > Bacteroidales > Bacteroidaceae > Prevotella. The sequence goes on along the minus strand of JAILFU010000028.1, from coordinate 30,360 downwards.
CGTATCGCCGTGAATGCCGCCCTCACCGACGTGGAGCCTGTGGAGCCCCTGGGCAACGAGAAGGTGGACGAGGATGGCGAGGATAGCGGCCTGTGCTTCATCGTCTGGCTGAGCGAAACGGAGAAGCATGTCTATCCGCTGAGCGAGAAACCGATGGTGACCATGGCCAACGGCCAGTTCACCCTCACCACGATGAACACCACCGTGACCTACGCCCACGACGACGTGCTGAAGTACACACTGGGACTGGCCGACGGCTCCATACCCATCGAGGACATCTACTTCATCGTCTGGCTGAGCGACACGGAGAAACACATCTACGCCCTCAGCGAGAAGCCGATGGTGACCATGGCCAACGGCAAGTTCACCATCACCACGATGAGCACCACAGCCACCTATAACCACGATCAGGTGATGAAGTTCACACTGGGGCTGGAAGACGGCACGTCGAGCATAGAAATGCCCGCCTTCGCCGAGAGCAAGCCTACGATGGAACGCCATGCCGACCGCGTCATCATCAGCGGCAGCAAGCCCAACAGCCCCATACATATATATAATGTGGGCGGACGGCTCATGGCCAGCCACAAGACCGACGGCAACGGCAACGCACAGGTGATGATTGCCGACCTGCCCGCCGGCGTGTATGTAGTAAAGACAGAAAGTATAACCATTAAAATAGCAAAACGATGAAACGAAACAATTTATTCAGATTCCTCATGCTGGCACTCTTTGCCTTCATGAGCCTGCAAATGAGTGCGCAGGGCATCTATGTGAACAAGAAGAACGGCGAGATCATTGCCTATCCGAAGGCTATCTTCGACAAGGTGACTCCCATGACACAAGGCTCGAAACGTGGTGTCGACGTGTGGAAGACCGACGGCACCAAGGACACCTACATGGAGAGCGAGCTGCTCAGCATCACCACCTTCGAGGTGGAGTTCGACGAGCGCATCACCCAGGACATCCCTGAGGAGTATCTCACGAAGATGAGTGCCTACATGCCCATCTACAGCGGAAGCACACCGCCGGCCATAGAGGGCGTCTACATCATCACCCCATCGACGCGCATCTACGATTCCGGGACGAACAGCATTGAAAACGTGGAGTATGCAGATGTCATACCTGAATACACCGACCAGAACATGACGAAGAACACCGTGATGTACAGGTATCAGCAGCGAAGCGGCAGCTCGGTAATTACCACCTCTGAAAAAGAAGAGGCAAAAGTGCTGGGCGAGGGCGAGAACTTCACCACTTTCACCATTGTGACGACGTCGAGCACAACCGATGACAGCTGGTCGAAGATGGCCACCATCTGCTCGGGCACAAAGGTCAGCGACGGCATCAAGAACTTCTACCGAGGCATCCTGTTGCTCGACAAGTACGACCCGAATAACAACATCATGGCTGTGGGCGACTTCCGCATCTTCAAGGATGGCGACGGCATGAGCGAATACGACCAGTGGCTGGCTCGCCAGAAGAACAGAGGCACCATCAGCACCGACCTGCCTCTGGAGACAGAAGCTGTGAAATAAAGCGGCTATAGAAGTCTCCCAAAAGGAGACCAACCACCCACCAAGAGAGGACGCAGGTTTGCCCCGCGTCCTCTCTTCTTGTCCTCTCTCTTTGCAGCCCCCGTCCCCTTCCTGCAGCCCCCCGTCCCCTTTACTGCGACGCCGTCGCAGTAGAGTTCAACGGTTCCCCTTTACTGCGACGCCGTCGCAGTCCCAGAAGCCTCGCCGCCACAAATATCCCTGGCCATCCCGTTCAAAGCAAGGCACATCGGGCGGGTGAGCGGGATGCGCCGGTTCTGGTGCTCCCAAGGGGCGAGGATGAGGAAGCGGCCCTCGGCGCAGGCCTCGTAATACTGATGGCCAGGACGGGAAAAGGTGTTGAAGCCCCAAGGAGTGAGGAAGATGAGCGGCAGGCGGGCATCGAGGGCAGCCCGCATCACCTCCTGCTCGCCCTTGGAGATGGCCGGGGAGACAAGAATGCTTCCTTTCCGCGCCTTGGCAAGAAAGCTTTCCACCGCCTGTGCCCGCTGCTCGTCGGTGAGGCTGCGGGAGCACTGCACCTGCAGCTTCTGCGGATGGGAAAGCAGGAAACGGTTACCTATGGCGGCAAAGCTTTGTCCGCCAATGGTGATGCCAAAGCGTACACAGAAAAAGTCGGGATGGGCACGGCGGACGGCCAGACGGCGGGGATTGTCATGGAGATAGGCTTTCCAGCGCTCCAGTTCGCCGTAGCCTTCCAGGATATGGTCGTTATAGCCCTGTGCCCAGAGCAGGCCGTGCTCGCGGTCGTCCAGGCTTCGGTCGCGCTTTCCCGTTCTGCCAGAGGGAGACGAAGGCTGGTGAAGCACCAGCCGGCGGTAATGCTTGTTGGTGCTGGCTTTAAAGCCTTTGATAATCATGCCCAGGTGCTGGGCCATCTCTGCCTGTACAAAGAGAATGCCATGCAGGTGGTCGGGCATCAGCTGGAAGGCGATGACACTCACCTCAGGGTGATAAGCCGACACGGCAAACCATTCCTCCTGCACACGCAGCCCCAGCTCCGAAGGCTCCACCCTTGGCTCGGAGGCTGAGCCGGCAGGCGCATCGGCATCACCCGCCAGCCGGCCCAGCAGAGGCCGCCGCCCCTCAATGGTCATCGTAATCAGGTAGACTCGCCGGGACTGGTAGTCATGGCCCACACGGCGGCGAAGCATCGATGGCTTCGCAGGGCCGGCGAAAGGCTTCTTCCTGGCATATTCTTCCTTGTCCATGCTGCTTCCTGCTTTAGTTCTCCTTTACTGCGACGCCGTCGCAGTAGCAAGGGGCGGCAGAAGGACGATGCCCTCCTGCTTCTTGCCGTCCATCATCACCTTCAGCGGACGGGCGAAGCGCACATGGCGCACATGCTCAGTTTCCTGCACTGCCGGCATGCCGTCGAGCAGCTCCTTCTGGAAGATGCCGTCGCCGGTGTAGGCGTTGATGGTGAAGTAGCCTACGCCGAAGGAGGTGAGGTTCTGGAAGAAGTGGGTGCCCTGAGAGGGGTCGACGTGATAGTTCTTCAGGCCTACTTCCACGATGACGCGGGCAGCGCTGATATGCGGCCACTTCACGGGGATGCCCAGCCAGTAGTCGCTGCTGCCCCAGCGCCCGGGACCGATGAGGATATAGGAGCCTCCTGCGTTCAGGAACTGGCGGTTGATGTCCTCAATCTCACGGGCGATGGCGGGGTTGTTGGAAGCGGTGAAGTTCTCGTCGGTCTTCACGTAGACCACGTCTACCACGTCCTCGCTGATGCCGTGACCCAGGGAGTTGTGGCTTCTCAGGAGGCACTGCTCGTCGGGAATCTTCTGCAGGTCTTCTTCCAGCACCTGCTTCGAGTCGACGATGGGACGAATCTGGAGGAGGTACAGCTTTCCCCCTACCCCTCCCGAAGAGAGGGGAGCCAGGTTGCAGGCGAACTCTATCTCCACGGGGCGGCGCATCTCGTCGGCTCCCAGCTTCTGCGAAAGCTGCAACAGCTCGGGCAGGGGGAAGAGGCCATGCTGCAGCACGCCGGCAAAGGAGATAATCTTGCGCCCGCCCTCGTAGATGCCGTCGCGGATAATCTGGTCGACGGGGTCGTAGGTGGAGGCAATATACTGCAGGGAGCCGTCCTTGTCGGCCTGCTTCACGCGGAGGTTACTGATGTTGAAGCCGTCGTCGGTCGACCAGTTTAAGGTGGTTTGTGGAGTGTTGTTACTCTCTCCACTCCCCATGTTAAGGGCATAGAACCTCGTCTGTGTCTCGGTGAGTGCCGTCTCCAGCTCGCTGGTCTGCAGCACCTGATTGGGATGATAGGGGCTGACGCGCAGCGTCTGTCCGCCGTCGACGATATACTTACCCAAGCCCAGCGCCAGCGAGGCGATGCCCTCCTCGGCCGTCTCGTCGCCGATGGGATAGTAGTTCAGCGAGCGCAATACGCCGCGGAAGGTGGGATAGTAGTAGTTGCCGTATTGCCGGCCCACCACCTCCTGCAGGATGACGGCCATCTTCTCCTGGTCGATGACATTCTGCGTGGCTGTCATGTAGGCCTTCGAGTCCTTATAGTAGACGCTGGCATAGACGCTCTTGATGGCACAGGCCAGCATGCGGAGCATCTCGTATTTATCGTCGAGCCAGGGAATCATGTAGGTGGCGTAGATGCCGGCAAAGGGCTGGTAGTGGCTGTCTTCCAGCAGCGAGGAGCTGCGGATGGCGATGGGGCTCTTGATGGCTTCGAAGAAGGTGAAGAAGTCGGCGATGAGGTCGTCGGGCAGCTGCGCACGGAGGAAGTGCTTCAGGATTTCCTCGTCGGGCGCGTCGCTGAGGGCGATGCCCCAGAGGTTGTTGTCGTCCATGAAGCGGTCGAAGAAGTCGGTGCAGAGCACCACGGTCTTCGGTATCTGTACGGAGGCGTTGGGATACTGGTTCAGCTCGGGGTGGCGCTTCAGGATGGTGTCGAGGAAAGCCAGGCCACGGCCCTTGCCGCCCAGCGAGCCCTCGCCGATGCGGGCGAAGTGGGCATAGCGGTCGAACTTCAGCCGGTCGAACACAGCCACCACGCCGATGTTCTTCATGTTGCGGTACTGCACGATGGCGTCGAAGATAATCTGGCGGTGGGCATCCACATCCTTCAGCTTGTGCCAGGTGACGTGCTTCAGGAACTGCGAGACGGGGAAGATGGCGCGTGCCGTGAGCCAGCGGCTCATGTGGTTGCGGCGGATGTGGCGGATGAACGAGTCCTGGGGAATGTTGAAGATGTTGTCCTGCAGCTCCTTCAGCGTCTTGATGCGCATCACCTCCTCCTTCGTCACAGGTGCGCGGAAGATGAAGTCGCCAAATCCCATGTGCTCTTCCAGCAGGTAGCGCAGGTCGACGTTCATCTTCTTTGAGTTCTTGTCGACGAAGTGGAAGCCCTCGGCCTCGGCCTTCTCACGGTTCTGAACCTCCGAGCTCTCCATGATGAGGGGCACGTACTCGTCCTGCTTCCTGATTTCCTTCAGCAGTTTCAGGCCGGCCTCGGGGTCACCCTCCTCCACGTGCGAGAGACGCCCCACAGGGGTGTGCATGGGGAAGCGGGTGTCGCTGATGATGCCTAGCGTGTTGTCGTGGTATTTCTCCCACAGCGCCCAAGCCTCCTCGTAGTTCGTGGCCAGCACCACCTTGGGGCGGCCGCGCTTGCGCTGAGCGGCAGCATGGGGGTTGAGGGCCTCGGTAGAGAAGTTCTTCGACTGCTGCAGGATATAGTTATAGAGGTTGGGCAGCACGGAGGAGTAGAAGCGGATGTTGTCCTCGACGAGCATGATCATCTGCACGCCGGCCTCCTCGATGTCGTGGTCGATGTTCATCCGGTCCTCTATCAGCTTGATGATGGAGAGGATGAGGTTGGTGTTTCCCAGCCAGCAGAACACATAGTCGAAGATGGTCATATCCTCGTCCTGCATGCGGCGGGTGATGCCGTGGCTGAAGGGGGTAAGGACGACGCAAGGCACATCGTGCTTCAGGGCCTTCACCTCGCGGGCTACGGCAAAGGCGTCGTTGTCGGCATTACCCGGCATGCAGATGACCAGGTCGATGTCGGTGGTCTCCAGCACATGCTGAGCCTCCTCGGTGGTGCTCACCTGCGTGAACGAGGGCGGATAGCGCATGCCCAGCTCGGTGTACTCGTCGAAGATTTTCTCATCCACGCGGCCGTCGTCCTCCAGCATGAAGGCATCGTAGGGATTGGCTACTATCAGGACATTGAAGATGCGCCGCGTCATCAGGTGGGCGAACGACACATCTTTTAAATAGAAGGAGTTAAACTCCTGGGGGATATTGTTTGTCTGCTCCATAATCAGCTGCAAAATTACTAAAAATCCCCGAAACTCTTGTCAAGTTCCGGGGATTTTCTTCTCGCCAGCAGGAAATTACTCTGTCTTTCCGTTCAGGGAATAGATGTAGGTGTTGTTCTGCGAGGTCTCAGGAATGAGGTTTCCGTTCTTGTCCTTGTAGAGCGTCAGCTTTCCGCAGATGATGACTTCGTCGCCAGCCTTCGGCAACAGCCAGCTGGCGTCGCTGTACTTCTGGTTGCCCAGGTAGAGGGTGCGGTAGACATAGAACGACTCGCCGTTGTCCGTGCCGTCCTCAGAAATGTAGAACGTGCAGTTGCCATACTGTGTGCCAAACTGGTTCTTGTCGGTAATCTCGATAATCTTTCCCTTGACATAGTAGTCGTCCTCAGTGGTGTTGCCCTCGCCCAAAGCCATGCAGAAGGCGTTGGCCTCGGCAGGCGTGAAGGGCTTCGTCAGCGAGCCGGCGGCGTTGCCCTTCTTCAGGGTGACGATGTAGCAGCCCTGTGCGAACTCAGGCGTCTCGGTACCGTCCTTGGCCACGTAGTTCATCAGCTTGCCACAGATGACCACCTCGTCGCCTACGCCAATCTCGTCCTCAGCGGCAAACTTCTCTCCACCGACGCTGTAGGCGCGGTAGCAAGTGACGAAGTTCACGTCCTGGCCGTCATCGCTGATGTTGAAGGTGGCGTTGCCATAGCTGGTGCTCACCTCCTTGATGCTGGAGATGATGCCCTTGGCAAAGTACATCTGGTCGCTGGCGGTGCTGCCAATCTCCTTACACTTGGCAATGGCCTCAGCCACGGTGAAGGGCAGTGCCTCGCTGCCGGGAGCGTTGGGCTTGGCAGCCTGGGCGATGGTCGTCTCGGCGGTGTAATTCTTCTTGCCGTCGGAGGTGGTGAAGGTGATGACAGCCTTGCGGTAGTCGCCCTCGTTGGGCAGCGCACGGAAGGTCACCGCGTCAGAGCTCAAACCACTCATGACAAGCCACGACTTAGCCTCTTCGGGGATATCGACCGAGAAGCCGTTGCCTTTGACCGAAAGCTTGACAGTGACTTCGCCGCCCTCGGAAGCAATAGGCTCGGTAGAGGAGACTTCCTCGACCTTGATGAGCGACTTGTTGATGTTCAGCACAGTAACGTTGACCAGCTCAACGGTTCCATTATAGGTGGTCTTCGGACCCTCGACGGTAATCTCGTCGCCCACCTCGATGCCCCATGCGGCAATAGAGTTGTTCTGGCCGTCCTTTCCGCTCTTGTCAAGCGTACCATAGATGTAGATCTCGCCCGTTCCGTCGTCCATATACCAGTTGCCATAGGTGGTGTTGGCAATAGCCGTCACGACACCTGTCACACGATAGGTCTTGGAGTCGGCACCGGCAATGACCTCTGCGCAAGTGGCCGTCTGCACCTTGGCAATACCCTGTATGACATCGATTTCCTGAATCTGCCCGCCACAGCTGAGCTTGAGGGAAGCGCTACGGCCTTCGGCAGGACCGGCCGAGAACTTCAGGGTGATGTCGTCTCCGGCACTTCCGCTCAGGGGGCTGACGGTCAGCCACTCAGGAGTTTCCTGGCTGATGTAGACGGTCTTGCCGTCGTCACCTTTCACGGTCTTGCCCTCGGCGTCCTTCTTGGCCACCTGATAGACTTTCTCGAACTGCCAGTCGGACTTCGCCTTGAGCTTGATTTCAGTCGGCGTTCCATCCACGCTGAGCGACACGAAGGATGTAGACAAGCGGATATTATTGAGGTAGATGGCCTCGTCGTCGGAGGAACAGCTTGTGAACATAGCAACAAATGCTACGACTATCGGAATAAAATATCTCAGTTTCATATACTTTTCCTTTTACTTACGTTTATCTTATTTGCATTAAGTTGAAGAAGCGCTCCATTAGCATTAGTTGAAGAAGTACTTCACACCGATAGAAGCATACCAGCACTGACCCAATGTATGGTAGGGTTTCCAGGTCTTGGTGTTGCCGTCGATGCCCTTAGGAGTAGAATAGACCCCATAGCCACCAGCATCGACACCTTCTAACTTCATAATCTTCGAATACTGTACGCCATTGCTGGGGGAGGTGCTGAAGTCCTGATTGGCAACCTTCGATACACCCCAGCTGGAGTTGAACAGGTTCATCACGTTCTTCACGTCGAAGCTGAGCTGCAGCGTGTGCTTGGTATTTCCCACATTGAGCTTGAAGTCGTGCTTGTAGGCGAAGTCAACACGGTGCACCCACGGTGAGTAGTGGCTGTAAGCCTCGGTGTATTTGCCCTGACGGCTCTTCAGGTAGTCGTTTTTATGGACGTAGGCCATGAAGCGATCCATGTCGTCCTTCGAAGCGAAGCGGAACTCGGAGCCGCCCTGTATCTGTCCGTTGGCATCGTAATAGCCGGCCTGTTTGTCTGTGGGGATGTAGACAACGTCGTATGCGTAGCCATCGCCATTCATATCGGTGGTCATCAGGTAGGAGGTGTTGTTACCGCCACGCCAGGTCTCGTAGATGAAGCTATAGTGGTTGCCACTCTTGTCGTGCAGCGTAGCATTGGCAACAATACGGTCGGGCGTGACATACTGCGAGTTGTGCAGACGTACGTTGTTCGGACCCTGAGAGCAGGGTATGTAGGTGAAAGCCGACGAGGCATCGCTGCCAGGCATACCCGTCAGTTCCTTCGAGACGGTATGGGTATAAGAGGCCATCAGGCTCAGCCAGTCGGTGGGCTGTGCCTCCAGCTTGGCATTGAAAGTCCAGCCATAGCCTTTCGAGGTGTTGTCCAGCACAAAGGCGTTGGGCAGAGGCTTGCCGTTTTCGTCGGTGTACTTGAAGTCCTGATAGAGAGCACGGTTGTCAGCACCGTTCAGGCGTGCAAAGCCACCGACATCCCTGATACTCCAGTCGGAGATACAGACGGCATTGATGGTCTTGTTGAAGATGGCTTCGACGGTAGCAGTGAGGGGGAACGATACGGGAATCTGGTAGTCCACAGCGATAGAGGACTTCCACACCTGCGGCATCTTGAAGTCGGGATTCACAGCGTTGATGGTCGAGCCTGCTACTCCGTCCTGAGGCGAAATCGTCCTGGGGCCGAGGCCATTCTCAATGACATAGTCACGCAGATCGTTGCCATACCTCATCTTGCCAGAGAAGTAGCGTTCCATGTCGGTCAACATTCCGCTGCTCTTGCCTGTGGAATTCCAAATGCCCTTATACTGCACCATGTTCGAGTTGGTGGGCATGTTGGTGAAGAACACCAGCGGCAGACGGCCAGAGAAGAGGCCCGTACCACCGCGCACTTTCAGCGACTGGTCGCCAAAGACATCCCAGTTGAAGCCCAGACGCGGCGAAAGCGTCATCTTCGAGGTCGGCCATTTGCCTGTGTCGATATGCTCCCCATTGTAGTCGAAGTCGTAGATGGCCTTATTGGTCATCAGGTCGCCGTTGTCGAAGAACAGCCCGTCGACACGCAGGCCGTAGGTCAGCTTCAGGTTGTCGAGAATATTCCAGTCGTCCTGCACGTAGACGCCCAGTTTATTAAACTGTACGCGTGCGGCAGGATCTGTCTCGCCATTGTAGCCATAGGTCAGGGCCACGATTTCCGGAGCACGCTCGTTGAGGAAGTCGTCGAGCGAAGAGTAACGATAGTAGCCCGTGCCGTTACGCATATACATATTGTCGGCCATCTGGTGCTCGAAGCTCACGCCGCCAGTAATCTTGTGTGCGCCCAGGTAGTAGGTCACGTCGTCCTTAACGTTCCAGATGGTGTTGTGCACGGCGTTGTTCCAAGTGAACAGCTCATAGCCCAGGGCAATATAGTTGTTGCCGTCCTTCAGAATGTCCACAAAGGGGAACATTCCGGAGTCAGAATCTCGGATGTCGTCCAGCTTCGAATAGGTAGCCAGCAACTGGTTCGAGAGGTTCTCGGTCAAGCGGCTGTTCAGGTCTAATGAGAACGAGTGCACCAGGTTGTCCATGGCATACATCGAGTTGGCATACGACATGGACGACTTCGACATACGGGCGTCGCTCATACGTGTGCCGCCATCCATGGACGATGCGTTGGGCGATGCCCAGTAGCGGTTCTTCGTATAGTTATAGCGCAGGGCCAGATGGTGCTTGTCGTTGATGTTCCAGTCCAGGCGGGCCAGAATCTTGTAGTTGTTCTCATCGGCAGGGAAGTTGGTGTAGCTGCCCGTGTTGTAGCCGTACTTCGTGCGGACGAAGTCGGAGACGGTCTGCAGGTCGGCTGTCGTCGTACGCGACACATACTTGTCGGGGTCGGCAGGGTTGTCGGGATCGGAGCCGCGCCAGCGGTTCACCACTGTCGGGGTCTTGGTCATCTCACCATTGACGAAGAGGAAGAGCTTGTTCTTGATAATCGGACCGCCCAGGGTGAAGCCGTAAGTGGTTTTCTGATCCTTGGCACGGGCACCGGTAATCTCCTCACGGTCGACGGCGTCGCCACGCAGATTCTCATTCTGGTGGTAGATATAGGCGCTGCCCTTGATGGTGTTAGTACCCGACTTCGTAATGGCGTTCACGCCACCGCCAATGAAATTGGTCTGTCGGACATCGTAGGGCGAAATCACCACCTGCAGCTCCTCGAGGGCATCGATAGAGATGGGGTTGCCGCCACCGGGAAGGTTCGAAGACAGGCCGAAGTTGTTGTTGAAGTTTGCTCCGTCAACAGTGAAGTTTGCAGTACGGCCGTCGCTGCCGGCAAAGCTCATGCCGCTACCGCCGTAGGGCGACAGACGCGTGATGTCGGTAATAGAACGGCTGACCGTGGGCATGTTGGAAATCTGTGCTGCGGTGATGTTGGTGGCAGCACCCATCTTCTCGGTCATCAGCTTCGTTGCCTTTCCGCTAATCACAATCTCATCCAGGCTGGTAGAGCTTTCCGACAGCCAGACGGGGAGGTTGTAAGTCTCGCCAAGAACCAGCGTAATGTTCTTGAGGGTCTTGGTCTGATGGCCAATGTAGCTTACGGTAACGGCATAAGGGCCACCCGTACGCATGCCCTGGATGGTGAACATACCGCTCGCGTTGGTCACTGCAGTGTAGCGTGTGCCCGAAGGCTCGTGCACAGCTACGACCGTGGCTCCGATGATTTCCTCTTGGGAGCCTTCGAGTGTGACTTTACCAGCCATGCTCGACGTAGTTACCTGTGCCAATGCGCCCATAGTCATCGTGAGCAGCATGGCAACCAATAGAAAGAATCTTTTTTGCATATAACTATTAGATTGGTTGATGTTTTCGGCCACAAAATTACTTAAAAAAAATGATAACACAAACACGCAGGGCAAATATTTTTTAAAATAGCTGAAAATATTTGCCCCGCGTTAAGTCGGTGGATGATGAGGGTGAAAAAGCGCTCTCCGTTTTATTCATTCTTCCTCGTATTCGAAGTCGTCGAGTTCCTCTATGTCGTCTTCGTCCACATACTCTATGTCGTCGCCGGCATCTTCGTCGGCCAGCTCCTGGGCAAATGTGTCCATGTCCTTGTCGCGGTGCACCAGGCGGTCGTCGGCCTCGATGGCCTGCAGCTTGTTGCTCTCGCTGTTCAGGGCTTTCCAAAGCACGTCCTTCAGCTCGTCGAGGTGATAGCAAGTGACGGCAGAGATGAACACCACGGGCACCGAGTTATCCTCGCGGAGGGAGTCTTCCCCGCCCAAGCTATCGGCTCCGCCCAAGCCCGCCTCACGGGACGACAGCTCCTGGCGGAGCATGTCCATCAGCTCCTCGTCGAGCAGGTCGCACTTTGTCACGGCCAGCACGCGCTGCTTGCTGAGCAGCTCGGGGTTGAACCGTCGCAGCTCCTCCAGCAGGATGTTGTATTCGCGGAGGATGTCGTCGGTGTCGCCGGGCACCATGAAGAGCAGCAGCGAGTTACGCTCGATGTGTCGCAGGAAGCGCAGCCCCAGTCCCCTACCCTCTGCGGCACCCTCGATGATGCCGGGAATGTCGGCCATGACAAACGACTTGTTGTCCCTGTAGCCCACGATGCCCAGCGAAGGCTCCATCGTGGTGAAGGGATAGTTGGCAATCTTCGGCTTGGCGTTGCTCAGCGCCGAGACGAGCGTCGACTTTCCCGCGTTAGGAAATCCCACCAGGCCGACGTCGGCCAGCAGCTTCAGCTCCATGATGACCGTCATCTCCTGCATCGGCTCGCCGGGCTGGGCATAGCGCGGAGCCTGGTTGGTGGCCGAACGGAACTGGAAGTTTCCCAGTCCGCCGCGACCGCCCTTCAGCAGCACAATCTCCTGCCCGTCGTAGGTAATGTCGCAGACATACTTTCCCGTCTCGGCATTGTAGACCACGGTGCCGCATGGCACGTCGATGTATACATCCTTTCCGTCGGTGCCGTGGCATTTGTCCCTTCCGCCGTTGCCTCCGTGCCCGGCGAAGAGATGGCGCTCGTATTTCAGGTGGAGCAGCGTCCAGTAGTTGTGGTTGCCCCGCAGGATGATGTTGCCGCCGCGCCCGCCGTCACCGCCGTCGGGTCCGCCCAGCGGGTTGTACTTCACGTGGCGCAGGTGCATGGAGCCGCGCCCGCCCTTACCCGACCGGCACAGTATCTTTACATAGTCTACGAAATTGCTCTCCATAAAGCCTAACCAAGCCCTCCCTTGGGAGGGGGATGCTATCTTTTAAATGTTGTCAACGACCTGGCAGATGTCGGCGAAGATGCGGTCGAGTTCGCCCAGTCCGTCGATATGGTGGTGCAGGCCTTCCTGCTTATACCATTCTATGAGTGGCTGCGTCTGCGAGTGGTAGACCACGAGGCGCTTCTTGATGGTCTCCTCGTTGTCGTCGGCCCGTCCGCTCTGCTGTCCGCGCAGGATGAGGCGCTTCATCAGCTCGTCCTCGGGCACGTCGAGCTCCAGCATGGCGGCTACCTTGTCGCCGCGCTCGGCCAGCATGGCCTTCAGGGCCTCAGCCTGCGGGATGGTGCGGGGGAATCCGTCGAAGATGACGCCTTTGTGGCCACGGCCGAAGCCGTCGTAGACCGAGGCGAGAATCGACACCATCAGCTCGTCGGGGATGAGCTGTCCCTGGTCGATGTAGCCCTGAGCCGTCTTGCCCAGCTCCGAGCCTTTCTTGATTTCTGCACGCAGCACGTCGCCGGTAGAAATATGCTCCAGCCCGTACTTCTCGATGAGCTTGTCGCTCTGCGTTCCCTTGCCTGAGCCGGGAGCGCCGAATATCACAATGTTCTTCATATTAATATGTTGTTCTACTTGGGTTTGTTCTACGCGGTATTCCTTCCCTTTGTACCACACATCGGGAATAAGGTCGCCCGGCTGGGCCGTCGTCTGCTCGCTGGGCAGGTGGGGGAGTTTGACTATTCGCATGGTGTTTAAGCGGGGATTATCGTTTTTACTCAGGGGCCAGGACATAGATGTCCTTCAAGCCACGGCCTGCCTGGTCGTAGTCCAGACCGTAGCCCACGATGAACTCGTTGGGAATGCGCATGGCCACATACTTCAGGTCTAGCTCCACCTGCAGCTTGTCGGGCTTCACCAGCAGGGCGCAGACGCTGACACTGGCCGGATTTCGCGTGCCCAGCGTCTCCACCATGCGCTTCATGGTCAGCCCCGTGTCCACGATGTCCTCGACGATGATGACATGCCTTCCCGTCAGGTCTTCGTTGATGCCCAGCACCTCGGTCACCTTGCCCGTCGAGGTGGTGCCCTGATAGCTGGCCAGCTTCACGAAAGAGATTTCACAGGGGATGGTCAGCTCGCGCATCAGGTCGGCAGCGAAGATAAACGCGCCGTTGAGCACACCCAGCAACAGCGGGTTCTTTCCTTCCATTTCACGGCTGATTTGCTCGGCCACAGCCTTCACGCGCTTCTTGATTTCTGCTTCGGGAATGGAAATCACGAAGGTCTTGTCTTTCACTGTTACGGTATCCATAAAAACTGCTTTTTAGTTATTATGGTGCAAAGATACAAAAAAGTTAGGAAAAAAGAGCAACTGTTTGCTATTTTTTTTGTACTTTTGCACCGTTATGAAGATTTTCACTGCCGCTCAGATACATGAGCTAGACAAATACACCATTGAACACGAACCCATTAAGTCGATTGACCTGATGGAACGGGCGGCACGCGCCCTGACCGAAGCCGTCTGTAATCGATGGGACAACACCGTGCCCGTCGTGGTGTTTGCCGGACCGGGCAACAACGGCGGCGACGCCTTGGCCGTGGCCAGGATGCTCGGCGAGGAGGGCTACCAAGTGCAGGCTTTCCTGTTCAACATCAGCGGGAAGCTGTCGGCCGACTGTGCCGAGAACAAGCAACGGCTGGTGACCAGGCGCGGCCATCCGCTGCTGACCGAAGTCACACAGGAGTTCGACCCGCCGAAGCTGGATCCGGGCATGCTCGTCGTCGACGGACTCTTCGGCTCGGGACTGAACAAGCCGCTGGCCGGGGGCTTTGCCTCGCTGGTGAAATATATCAACAGCTCGCAGGCGCAGGTGGTGAGCATCGACGTGCCGTCGGGGCTGATGACCGAGGACAATTCCTACAACGTGCGGGCCAACATCGTGCGGGCCGACCTGACGCTGACGCTGCAGCACATCAAGCTCAGCTTCCTCTTTCCCGAATACCAGCAGTTCACGGGCGAGGTGGAGGTGCTCGACATCGGCCTCAGCAAGGAGGGCATCGACAAGACCGATGCCAGCTACACGCTGACCGCCGACGACGACATACGCCCGCTGCTCCGCCCGCGCAATCCCTTTGCCCACAAGGGCATGATGGGCCACGGCCTGCTGGTGGCCGGCAGCTATGGCATGGCCGGTGCCGCCGTGCTGGCAGCACGCGCCTGTCTGCGCAGCGGTGCGGGCAAGCTGACGGTGCACACGCCGCGCCGCAACGTGAACATCCTGCAGCAGGCAGTGCCCGAAGCCGTTCTTCACATAGACCATGAGGAGACCACCTTCTCCGAGGCTATGGGCACCGACAACTTCCAGGCTATGGCCATCGGCCCCGGACTGGGCACCGGCGAGCAGACTGCCATCGCCACGATGGCTCAGCTGCGGAGGGCACAATGCCCCGTGGTGGTCGATGCCGACGCGCTGAACATCTTTGCCAGCAAGCACGCCTGGCTGCAGCAGCTGCCCAAGGGAGCCATCCTCACCCCCCATGCCAAGGAGCTGGAGCGCATGGAAGGACAATGCACCGACAGCTACGAGCGCTTGTCGAAAGCCCGCATGCTGGCCGAGCGGCTGCAAGGGTATGTCATTCTGAAGGGGCACCGCACCGCTGTCTGCATGCCCGACGGCCATGTGGCCTTCAACAGCACGGGCAACGCCGGCATGGCCACAGCAGGCAGCGGCGACGTGCTGACGGGCATCCTCCTAGGGCTATTGGCACGGGGATACCAGCGGCGCGAGGCCTGCCTGCTCGGTGTCTACCTCCACGGGCTGGCTGGCGACCTGGCTGCCCAGGAGCTGGGGCAGGAAAGCCTCATGGCCGGCGACATCATCGCCTACCTGCCCAAGGCCTTCCTGGAGGTGGCCAGCATAGAAGCCCCTCACTTCAATTCCTAATCGCGTTGGTATGATAGAAGTCAAAAACCTGTATAAGAGCTTTGAAGACAAGGAGGTGCTGAAGGACATCAGCACCGTGTTCCGCGACGGTATCACCAACCTCATCATCGGGCAGAGCGGCAGCGGAAAGACGGTGCTGATGAAGAACCTCGTAGGACTGCTGGAGCCGACAAAGGGGCAGGTGCTCTACGACGGCCGCGACTTCGTGGCCATGTCGAAGAACGAAAAGGTGAAGATGCGCCGAGAGATGGGCATGATCTTCCAGAGCGCCGCCCTGTTCGACTCGCTGACGGTGCTGGAGAACGTCATGTTCCCGCTGGACATGTTCTCCAGCATGACGCTGCGCGAGCGCACACACCGCGCGAAGGAGTGCCTGGAGCGCGTGAACCTGGCCGAGGATGCCCACAACAAATTCCCCGGAGAAATCAGCGGCGGCATGCAGAAGCGCGTGGCCATAGCTCGAGCCATCTCCCTGCAGCCGAAATACCTGTTCTGCGACGAGCCGAACAGCGGACTGGACCCGAAGACATCGCTGGTCATCGACGAGCTGCTGCACTCCATCACCCACGAATACCAGATGACCACCATCATCAACACCCACGACATGAACTCCGTCATGGGCATCGGCGAGAACATCCTCTTCATCTACGAGGGGCGGAAAGAGTGGCAAGGGGTGTCGGACGACATCATGCAGTCGGACAATCGGCGCCTCACCGACTTCATCTTCGCCAGCGACCTGCTGAAGGAGATGCGCCAGGCGGTGAATAAGAAGTAGAACAGTGTAGTAGTTCGAAGGGAAAAGGCTACCGCCGGAGAAAAAACCGAATGGCACTCTCCCACCATTAGGGAAGAGGAACTGTTGCCCACATATAGGTATACGATTATATCGTTGCCAAAATAATCAACTTTCAATAGAATTTCTTACGCGCGCGCGTAATATTCGCTGTATTTGGGTGCTACTCGCGCTACTTTGGCATCTAACCTGTTGACATGCAAGACGTTTTCTGTAGCTACAGCACTCCAAAAGGAGCTACAGGAGTAGCTACAGGAAAGAAGGAATGAGGAATGGGACAAATTCTCTAGAGAATTTCCCAAAACGGCTTTCGTATTTCCCAAAATGGCTTTCGTATTTTCCAAAACGGCGTTCGTATTTCCCAAAACGGCGGCAGTATTTTCAAAAACGGCGTTCGTATTTTCCAAAACGGCGTTCGTATTTTTCAAAACGGCGGCAGTATTTTCCCAAACGAAGGTTATATTTTACAAAGGCAAAAATATAGCAGTTGACCGGGACTTCTTCTCCGGCGGTAGCCGCTCCCCTCCCCTTAAGGGGAGGGGCAGGGGTGGGGTCTCTATCTTTTTCCACAGAGAAGAACAGCCGATAACAGATTCGTTGAAAGACGTTTTCTGTAGCTACAGCACTCCAAAAGGAGCTACAGGAGTAGCTACAGGAAAAAAGGAATGGGAAATGGGGGAAATTCTCTGGAGAATTCCCCAAAACGGCGTTCGTATTCCCCAAAACGGCGTTCGCATTTTCCAAAACGGCGGCAGTATTTTTTCAAACGGCGGCAGTATTTTCCAAAACGGCGGCAGTATTTTCTCAAATACTGCCGCCGTTTTCCATTTATCACTTTTCGCTTTCACTTCTCCCAGTCTGTAGCTACCAAAGTAGCTCGAAAAAGAGTGCTGTAGCTACCGACAACTACTTGTTTGTCAGTTTGTTTGGTGCCAAAGTAGCTCGAGTAGCGCCTTTTTTCGCGCGTATTATCGCGCGCGCGAGGCTTATCAACACTTATTCCACTCGAGCTGGCCGAACTACCTTCTTACTTTTTCACCTTTTTACCTTTCCTGACGACAATGCCCTTGTAGTTGTTGCTCACTTTCTGTCCTGCAAGATTGTATGCAGGGCCGTCAGTCAGATTGTCGGCAGAAATGTTCTCTATGCCGTCGCTGACGGTGCACTTAAACTCCACCTTGTCGATGTTGCACTGCTGCCCGGTGATGGTGAAGCGCAGAATCTGCTGCCCGGCGGCAAGTTTCTGAGAGAGGTTGCCCTTCACCACGCGGTAGGTGTCCCAGTTGCTGCTGCCCGTCTGCGGCACGTTGACCTTGGCCAGGCTGGTGACTTTGCCATCATCGCCGACCAGGCCAATGGTGAACGACGAGCCGGTGACGCCGGAAGAGACGGTAGCCTCGTAGGCATACTTGCCGGGGTCGGTGACATCGACCGTGTACTCTGTCCATTCGTTCACAGCGGTGTAGCCCAGCGCATAGCTGCCGTTGCCGCTGACGATGTCCAGACCCTCATTGTCGCTGCGGTAGTTGGTGCCGCCCTCGTCCTGCGAGTCAGAGTCGTGGAAGGTGAAGCCCTCGCCGCCCTTGTCGAAGTCCTCGGCCTGGATGATGCCGGGCAGGGCTACGATGCTATTGAAGGGGGTGCGCTTGGGAGTGACCTTCAGCGTGTAGTCCACCATCTTCGACTGCCGCCCCTCGGCGTCGGTGGCAAAGGCCGTGATGAGATAGGTGCCCTTGGCCGTGGGCTTGTAGGTGGTGACGAAGGGAGCCTGTGTGATATTACGGATAATGACGTTGTCTACGTAGAATTTCACACTCGTGATGTCGCTCTTGGCCGACGATGCCTCTACGTTCAGCGTGGTCTCCTCGCCGATGGTGCCTGTGGCAGGCTCGGCCGTGAGCGAGATTTCAATGTCGGGATCGACCTCGATGCGCTTGAAGTTGATTTTGTCGATGTTGAAGTTGCCCTTCTCAATGTTCAGGCGCAGAATCTGTGTCCCCTCGGCCAGCTCGGCATTCAGCCGTCCGTGCACAATCTTGTAGGTGTTCCAGTTGCCTGTCCTGGGCAGGGGGATGCTGCCGGTAAGGTCGGTCAAGCCGTCGCCGGTATGCAGTGCCAGGCTGATCTGTCCGCCGCCGTCCTGCGAGGAGATATAGGCATTGTACTCATAGAGTCCAGCCTCCTTCACGTTGACGGTGTACTCCAGCCACTCGCCGTTGACCGTGTAGCCGATGGCATAGTTGCCATTGCCGCTGACGATGTCCACGCCGCCGCTGTCTTCTGAGCGATAGGTGTTGACTCCCTCGTTTTCGGAATTGCTGTCGTGGAAGGCTATGCCTTCAGCACCCATGTCGAAGTCCTCAGCCTGCAGTGTGCCGGGCAGGTCGGTGCCACCCTTGAAGGCCCGGCGGGGGTTGTGGGCGGTGAATCCGCTCCAGCGCTCGTACTTTGAGCTGTCGGTGGCGGTGACCACGGCTTTCACATCATAGCGGCCGGCCTCTTCTGTGGTGTAAGTGGCCGTGTAGGGCTCCTCGGTCAGCGTGCAGAGATACTTGTTCTTCACATAGAGGTCGATGTGGTCGATGGTCTTCGTCCGCAACCTTGCGCTCACCTCAATGGGCACGGCATCGCCCTTCGTCACGTTCAGCTCGCTGGCCTTCACGTAGACCGACGCCTCTTTCTTGAACTCGGGGAAAGGACTCTTGGCGTTCTTCGCCGCGTCGGTTTTCATGTATTCACGCAGCCAGGTCATGGCGGGGCGGTCCTTGCCGTCGCGGATGAGGCCGGAGTTGCCGTCGGTGGTCCAGGTGGCGCCGTAGATATAGCCCCAGAGGGTGACACCGGCACAATAATCTGCCTCCCAGAGGTAGGGCATCAGGTTCTTATACTGCGTGAGCTGCTTCTGGTCGTCGCTGGTGCCGATGTCGAACTCCGTGCTGTACATGGGCATCTTCAGCGCATTCTGAATCTCGGTCATCGCGCTCTTGAAGCTGCTCAGGCTCATGTCGGTCAGGTCGTGGCTCTGGCAACCATAGGCATCGACGGGGGCACCGGCGTCGCGGAGCGTGCGTACGAGGTCGATGAACTGCGTCTTCTGCCACTGGAAGGTGTTGTAGTCGTTGTAGACGAGGATGGCATCCGGCCAGCGCTCATGGGCCATCTCAAAAGCCTTGATAATCCAGTCGTAGCCAGTCTTGCCCTCGCCGCCCAGGGCAGCGCGGTAGGGGGCGGGCTGGTGGCCGGTGATGGCCTCGTTCACCACGTCGATAATCTCCAGGTTGGGATAGTGCTTCTTCACGGCGTCGAAATACTCGACGATGGCCTTGGTCTGCTCGGCCGTGGAGAGATTGTCCATCCACCGGGGATACTGGGCACCCCAGATGAGGGTGTGGTACTTGAAGGGGAAGCCGTGCTGCTTGGCATAGTTGGCGGCACGGTCGGCATTGCCGAAGGTGAAGTTGCCGCGGCCGTTGCCCTCGATGGCATCCCATTTCGTCTCGTTCTCGGGCGTAATCTGGTTCCACAGGGTGTAGAACTTCTCGCTGCCGTAGTCCACACTGTAGCGGGTGGTGATGTTGCCCAGGAATTTATCGGGGTTGGAGGAAAGCTGGGCACTGCCCTTGACGGGGAAAAGGCCACAGGCCGCCGTCAGCAGGCCCACAGCCAGAAATCGTTTCTGTTTGGGGTTCATCATGTATTGTAGGTTTTTATTACGGTGCAAAGGTAGTCAATTTCCTGCACAACGACTTTATCTGTTGTTTCAAATGTGTTGCAAAATGATACATCTGCCAGCTCACGCGTGCCGCGATGATGGGCTGCGGTGCGCTCATTTCATCAGCCACTTCCCCTGCTGCTCCACCATGGGGACAACCATCTCTTCCTGGCTGTTGTCGCCATAGCCCAGCACGAGGAACACCTGCATCAGGTGCAGGGTGGAGTCCATCTCTGCCCGCGATACACGGACGCTGCTCACACCCCGATGCTGATTGTTCACCTGAGTGACATGCCGGCGATAGGCCTCCAGCAACTGGTCGCGGTAGCTCTGGGGCATGTCTTCGGCACCCACGCGCCCGTCGAGAAACAGCTCCGGATGGCCGTCGTAGAGGGCTTCGTAGCAGCTCTTCGCCACTGCCGCTGCCCGTTCCCCCGGCGTCAATTCCTGTCTTGTGCAGCCGGTCAGGAAAGCCACGCCCAAAAGAACCGTGCAAAGCCATTGCAGGCCATGTCCCGTTTTAGGCCGTCGCATAGCGTAGCCTCTCATCCCTGTCTGGCAATGGCTCATTTCTGGCGTACAAAGACATTGATGGGCGTACCGGTGAGCGTCCAGTTCTCCCGAATCTTGTTCTCCAGGAACCGCTTGTAAGGCTCCTTCACATACTGCGGCAGGTTGGCGTAGAAGATGAAGGTGGGAATCTGCGTGTCGGGCACCTGGCTCACATATTTTATTTTAATATACTTACCCTTGATGCTGGGCGGCGGGGTGGCCTCGATGAGCGGGAGCATCACCTCGTTGAGCTTCGTCGTGCCGATGCGCAGCTTGCGGTTCAGGTAGACTTGTTTGGCCGTCTCCAGCACCTTGAAGATGCGCTGCTTGGTCAGGGCCGAGGCGAAGATGATGGGGAAGTCGCGGAAGGGCGCCATGCGCTCGCGGATGGCCTGCTCGAAGGTGTCGATGACTATCTGCGACTTTTCCTCCACCAAGTCCCATTTGTTCACCACCACCACCAGGCTCTTGTTGTTCTTCTGGATGAGCTGGAAGATGTTCAGGTCCTGTGCCTCAATGCCACGCGTGGCGTCGATCATCAGGATGCACACGTCGCTGTTCTCAATGGCGCGGATGGCACGCATCACCGAGTAGAACTCCAGGTTCTCCGTCACCTTGCTCTTGCGGCGGATGCCGGCGGTGTCCACCAGGTAGAAGTCGAAGCCGAACTTGTCGTAGCGGGTGTAGATGCTGTCGCGCGTGGTGCCGGCAATGTCGGTCACGATGTGGCGGTCTTCGCCGATGAAAGCGTTGATGAGGCTCGACTTGCCGGCATTGGGGCGGCCCACCACGGCGAAGCGGGGGATGCCCTCCTCCAGCCCTTCGTCCTTCTTCTCGGGCAGCATCTCCATCACCTTGTCCAGCAGGTCGCCGGTGCCGCTGCCTGTGGCGGCGCTGACGCACCAGGGGTCACCCAGTCCCAGCCTGTAGAAGTCATACTGGCCGTAGAGGTCCTTGCCGTCGTCGGCCTTGTTGGCCACAAGGAGAACCGGCAGCTTCGAGCGGCGCAGAATCTGTGCCACGTCGGCGTCCAAGTCGGTCACGCCGTTCTTGATGTCAACCAGGAAAAGCACCAGGTCGCTTTCCTCGGTGGCGATGATGACCTGCTTACGGATCTCCTCCTCGAAGATGTCGTCGCTGTTCACTACCCATCCGCCCGTGTCGACCACGCTGAACTCACGTCCGTTCCATTCGCACTTGCCATACTGGCGGTCACGCGTCGTGCCGGCCTCCTCGCTCACGATGGCCTGCCGGCTCTTGGTCAGTCTGTTGAATAACGTGGACTTCCCCACATTGGGCCTGCCCACAATGGCTACTAAGTTTGGCATAATATAGAAATTTG
Source organism: Prevotella sp. (assembly GCA_024697405.1). Classification (GTDB taxonomy): domain Bacteria; phylum Bacteroidota; class Bacteroidia; order Bacteroidales; family Bacteroidaceae; genus Prevotella. The sequence continues at coordinate 8,568 of JAILFU010000028.1, read as the reverse complement.
GGTGCAAAGTTACAATTTTTTTTGCAGGAATGCAAAAAAAATTGTAACTTTGTCGCCTGATAACAAACCAATGCAATGATGAGACAGTTTTTCCTGATGTTTGCACTGCTGGTCAGCATGACTGCGGGCGCACAAAACGCCGATGACCTCTACACGGAGGGGAAGGCACTGTATGACGCAAAGGACTATGTGGCCGCGCTGGCCAAGCTGAAGCCTGCCGCCCAGAAGGGACACAAGAAGGCGCAGTACCGCGTGGGGCGCTGCTACGACAAGGGACGCGGCGTGGAGGAAAACAATGCCGAAGCCTTCAAGTGGTATCAGAAGTCGGCCGACCAGGGCTACTACAAGGCCGAGTACCAGATGGCCCGTGCCTACATCAAGGGCAAGGGCGTCGCTCCCGATGAGAAGAAAGCCAAGATGTGGGTGAAGCGGGCCGTAGGCGGCAAGAAGCACGGAGCCGAGATGCTGCAGGAAATCAAGGACGGCGCTGCCGAGGGCGACAAGACCGACAAGCGGCTACTGGAGCTGCTCTGAAGGGGCTGCTGCTTCCGCTGTGGAGCCGCTGAAGAACACTGTCCTCGGCATCTCCACGGCCAGCGTTTTCTCCCTGAAAGAACCGAACGACATATACACCAGCCCCTGATGGGGTTGGTGGGTGCCCCATGAGTTTTTCATCACAAAGAAGGGATGCCCGTCGTCGTCACGTGCCAGTCCGACGATGGCCATCGCATGTCCGCTGCTCTCCCAGCACACGCCACGATGGCTGCGCACGGCACGTACGGTCTTCCGCAGCAGCGTGTCCATGGGAACATTGAGGAAGCGGTCGTGCATCCAGTTGTCGGGAAAGTCAATGTCTACTTCCTCGCCATAGGGCTTGTCTGGCGTACTTGTCAGGGCAATATACTCATCGGAGTCGCAAAGAGACAGGGCGAACTCTTTCGGCGTATATTCCCTGCCACGGGCAATGACCTTGCGGGGAATAGTGTCGTCCATGCCAGGCATGGCATCATAGTCCACCATGCCGTATTTCGCCATCAGGTTGAGCAGCGCCTTTCCCATGCCACGCCTTTTCTCTGGCGCTTCAGGCTCTTTGTCGAGCATCCGGCCGATATAGGCCGGCGACAAATTCACCGAGTCACCCCTTCCGATGTGCTCCGTCTCGATGGCGGCAAGCATGGCGTAGGCCCAGCAGAGCTGGGTCTTTCCCTGATTCTTGACGGGTGTCATGGGGTTAAGCACCTTGTGAGTATAGTGCTTCGGGGCTTTCGCACAGCCGCCAAGCAACAGGAGGAACAACAGCCCCGTAAAAGTAAGAACACAAAGGCGCAGGGACACTAAGGGAAGGCTTAGTGTCCCTGCGCCTTTGCATGCCTTCATGCGAAACATGGCAAGTCTTTCGTTTGCACCAGATACTCTCCTATCTGGACGGCATTCAGGGCAGCACCCTTGCGGATCTGGTCGCCAGAAAGCCAGAAGGTAAGTCCGTTATCGTCGGACAGATCCTTACGCACACGGCCCACGAAGACATCGTCCTTGCCAGCCGTGTCGAGCGGCATGGGATAGGTAAGCGTCGACGGGTCGTCAACCAGCGTGCAGCCGGGAGCGGCGGCAATGGCCTGCTGGGCCTCCTCCACGCTGAGGGGACGCTCTGTCTCAATCCACACACTCTCTGAGTGGGAGCGCAGCGAGCTGACGCGCACGCACATGGCCGAGCAGCGGGCGTCGGTGTGCATAATCTTGCGCGTCTCGTTGAACATCTTCATCTCCTCCTTCGTGTAGCCGTTGGGCTGGAAGACGTCAATCTGCGGAATCACATTGTAAGCCAGCTGGTGGGGGAACTTCTTGATGGTCTTCACCTCGCCAGTCTCCACAATCTCCTTGTACTGCTGCTGCAGCTCCTGCATGGCGGCGGCACCGGCGCCCGAGGCGCTCTGATAGGATGCCACATGGATGCGGCGTATATGGCTGAGCTGCTCCAGGGGCTGTAGCACGACCACCATCATAATCGTCGTGCAGTTGGGGTTGGCAATGATGCCGCGCGGACGCTGGTGGGCATCCTCGGCGTTGCACTCGGGCACCACCAGGGGCACATCTTCATCCATGCGGAATGCCGACGAATTGTCGATCATCACACAGCCGTACTTCGTGATGTCTTCGGCAAACTCCTTGCTCGTGCCGGCTCCTGCGCTGGTGAAGGCGATGTCGATGTCGCGGAAGTCATCGTTATGCTGCAACAGCTTCACCTCTATCTCCTTGCCACGGAAAGTGTACTTACGCCCTGCCGAACGCTCCGAGCCGAACAGCACCAGCTCGTCCATCGGGAAGTTTCTCTCATCAAGCAGGCGCAGGAACTCCTGGCCTACGGCGCCGCTGGCGCCTACAATTGCTACTTTCATCAGATATAATTAGTAATTTGTAATTGGTCGTGCGTGATTGCCATGCGGCAGTGGGGCGCACCCTATGGTACAGAGGTGCCGGCCGCTCATTTCTCACTCTTCTGGAGTATCTTCCAGTATTCCTCCGGCTGGCTCAGCAGACGGGCCGCCTCCATCACCTGCTTGTCGTAGGCCAGGCCGGCCTCCAGGGAGCCTTGCTGGTAGTAGTAGGCCGCGATGATGTCCAGCTCCAGCATCTGCTGGATGACGTCGCGATGCTTGTCCAGCTCTGTGCCCAGATTGTGTTTCAGCCGCTCGGAGAGCGCGTCGAAGAGGTCTTGCGACTGCTCGTAGAAGCCCTCGAACTTGGCCGTCTTCACCAGCTCGTCGAACTGCTTGCGGCTCATGTCGTCGTAGGTGAAGCCACTGTCGATGACGCGCTGGCGAAACTCCTGCCAATCCTGGTCGGAGAGGTGGAATTCGCGGGCAGGGGCAATGGTGGGATGGTGGTCCAGGTAGTCCACGATATAGTCGAACATCACCTCCGTGGAGTCCATTCCTCCCACCGAGAGATAGTAGGCAATGTTGGGCATGGTGTCGTTCTTCAGCTCCACGTCGGGCTTGATGCCTCCGCCGTCGCGCACCTCACGCCCTGCACGGGTATAGAACACATGGGTCAGCGAGTCGGGGATGCGCTCAGTATAGGCAGCGCCCTTCTCACGGTTATAGTTGATGGCCTGTATGCAGCGCCCCGAAGGGATATAGTATTTCGACGTGGTGATTTTCACGTTGGCGTGGTAGGGCAGGTCGAGCGGCACCTGCACCAGGCCCTTGCCGTAAGTCCGTGTGCCCAGCACCACGGCGCGGTCCATGTCCTGCAAGGCTCCGCTGGTAATCTCGCTGGCCGAGGCCGTCTCTCCATTGACCAGCACCACCAGGGGCATCACGGTATCGACGGGTTCCAGATACGTCTTGTAGACACGGTTGGCCTGCTGCACCTTTCCCCGGTTCTCCACCACCGTCTGTCCCTGCGGCACCCAGATGTTGACAATGTTCACCGCCTCCATCTCGCTGCCGCCGCCGTTGCCGCGCAGGTCGAACACCAGCCCCTTGGCACCCTGCTTCTTCAGGTCGATGAATGCGCGGCGCACCTCTTTCGAGCAGTCCTCGGTGAACTGCTGTAGGTTGATGTAGCCGATGCTGTCGGGCAGCATGCCATAATAGGGCAGGTCGGGCAGCTTGATGTTGCGGCGGGTGATCTTGAATTTCAGCTCCTTACCCAGGCTGGGCCGCAGCACCTTCAGCACGAAAGAGGTGCCGGGGTCGCCCCGCAGATGGCTGCTGACATAGTTCACGGGCTTGTCGGTCATCAGCGAGTCGTCGATGCTCAGGATGATGTCGCCCTTCCTCACGCCGGCCTCGGCGGCAGGCATGCCCTCGTATGGCTCGTCCACGACGACACGCTTCAGCTGCATGTGATATTTCACTAAGGCGCCGATGCCGGCATACTTGCCCGTGAGCATCATCTCCAGCTGCTTCGTCTCCGACTCCGGGAAATACTCCGTATAGGGGTCGAGCGAGCGAAGCATGCCCCTGATGGCGGCCGTCATGGTCTGCCCGGGGTTGAGCGAGTCCACATAGAACAAGTCCAGCTGACTGTAGAGCGTGTTCAGGATTTCCAGGTTCTTCGCCACCTCCAGGTTGTGGTTCTTCGCGGTTTGGGCTGTGGCAGGCACACCCGTCACCCACAGCATGATGGCAGCCAATGCCAGCTCATACAGCCGTCGCCTCTTCTCTTTTGCATTTCCAGTCAGTCTCATTATTTCCAGCAGATAAACCCAAATTAGTAATTAGTAATCAATAATTAGTAATTGGTAGTTGGACGACTCGGATTCGAACCGGGAATGACAGAACCAAAACCTGTAGTGTTACCATTACACCATCGTCCAAAAACAGCGAAAAACAGGGGGGAAGACTGCTATTCGCCTTTTGCGGCTGCAAAGGTACTGCTTTTTTGCGCCATCACCAAATTTTTTCACAACTTTTATTCTCTGTTGTGTAAAAGAGGCAGAAAACAGGACAAATGTTTTGCTGATTGAAGAAAAATGATTATCTTTGCGCCTTAGAAACCAACGCTATGAGCAAGTACATCAGATTCGACTGGGCACTGAAACGCCTGCTGCGCAACAAAGTAAACCACGTTGTGCTGGAGGGCTTCCTGTCCCTTCTGCTGGAGCAGGACATCAAGATTCACAAGTTCCTTGAAAGCGAGGGCAATCAGGAGGATTCCCACGACAAGTACAACCGAGTAGACATCATGTGCGAAGACGGTAATGGCCGTAAGATTATCATCGAGGTGCAGAACGAGCGGGCATACAGCTATTTCCAACGCATGCTCTACGGCACCTCAAAAGTCATCACTGAGCACATGGAGCTGGGCGACGACTACGAGATTGTTCAAAAGGTCTTCTCCATCAATATCGTCTATTTCGACCTTGGACAAGGCAGCGACTATATCTATCACGGCCGTACAGAGTTCGTTGGCATGCACGACGGTGAGCCACTCAAGCTCTCCGCCAGACAGCGAGAGCTGTATGGTGGAGAGGTTCCTGCCGACTTGATGCCTGAATACTATGTGCTGAAGGTGAACAATTTCAACAAAGTGGCAAAGGATTCGCTAGACCAGTGGATCAGCTTCCTGAAGACGGGCGACATCCCCGACGACTTCACTGCCAGAGGACTGCCAGAGGCCCGAGAGCGCTTGCGCATTGATAGCCTGCCAGAGAAGGAGCGCCGAGCTTACATCAAAGAGATGGAACGGCGCATGGTGGAGAACGACGTGATGAAATCGAAGTTCATCGACGGAAGGGAAGAAGGGCGGAAAGAAGGAGAACAAAACGAAAAGACAAGAATAGCCCGAAGCCTGAAGGGAAAGGTTCCCATGAGGGTCATCGTTGAAAGCACCGGCCTCTCCGAGGAGGAAATAGCCAGGCTATAATTTGAAAGTACTGCTAAGCGACATCCCGTCGCGCTCACTACGTCATTTCGGGGATAATCAGTGAAACGATATAGCAGTTCACCCACGACGTCCTCTCCGGCAGCATCCGCTCCCATTCCCTTATTGGGGAAGGGAATGCGCCATGCGAAGAAGATTATCAGGGTAAGTTCATTCAGGGTCATCTGCTATATTGTCGCCATCATTATTGACGTATCTGCAAAAAACATACCCGATTCGGTATATCAGAAATTAATAATTATCCCAAAAGTAGAAAAAAGGCGCTACAGGAGCTACTTTGCCACTTAACCAGCTGACATTTAACTTGTTGCTGGTAGCTACAGGACTTCAAATGGAGCTACCGAAGTAGCTACAGCCAACCTTCTCACAAACGGAAGCTCCTTTTGGGAAAATACGAACGCCGTTTAGAAAAATAAGAACGCCGTTTGAAAAAATACGAACGCTATTTTTTCGTCCCAAGGCTTGGGACGAAAAATCACGAACGCCATTTCTCTGTTTCTCTCTCCCAACGCTTTGCAGTATGTAACATTGGGCATGTTACATACCGCAAAGTAGAGAAATATGCCTATAGCTACAAAAGTAGCTCCATTAAAAGCCTTGTAGCTACCAGCAAATGTTTATAAACCAACTTGTTAGATGCTTCTATAGCGCCTGTAGCACCTTTTTTTCGCACTTATTATACGCGCACGCGCGAAACTCCTCCAACGTTTTTAAGATTTTTCGACCTGCGGTCGAACTTTTGTGTGACCGCGAAGCGGTCGCCTCTCAGGTTACGTGAAGACTATCTTTTAGGGGGATACGAGGAACTGATGTCGGAAGTGTAGTTGAGGGTGATGACGTGGCCGTTGGTGAGTGATGCCTGTACGTCGACGATGCGCTGGTTGCGGGAGCCACGGAAGCAGAGGGTCTCGTCGCGCTGGTCGCGTAGGAAGGGGCCATCAACGAGGACGTCGATGAGTTCCAGGAGTGCGCGCTGGCGGGGGTTGTTGAGCAGCTGCTCGAAGAGAAATCCGGTGTAGCACCAGATGTCCTTCTGCGGCGTGCGCTGGCGGATGGCACGTGCCAGCTCGGCGAAGCCTTCGGGCTGGTACATGGGGTCGCCTCCGCTGAAGGTGACACCCTGGGCGAAGGGGTCGGCCTCTATGACGCGCATCATCTCGTCGGTAGTCATCGGCTGGCCGCCGCTGAAGTCCCACGACTGCGGGTTGTGGCAGCCGGGGCACTGGTGGCGGCAGCCGGCACAATAGACGGAGGTTCGGAACCCCGGCCCGTCGACCATCGTATCCTCAACAATACTCAATACGCTGATCATCTCTATCTTAAATTGACACCGAATAAACTATACATAGCCTTTATGGAGACAACGAATGAAGACGAATTCCACGAATTATACGAATTTCATTACATTTTACGTATTTCACGAATTTGGCTACGCAAACCTTTTTATCACTACTTAATCATTCGTACAATTCGTGGAATTCGTCTTCATTCGTTGTTAAGAGAAAAACACTTATTTTTCATTACTTATTAAACAGGCTTTGTTCGCCGTCGTCGATGTGGGTGACGCGGTCGTTAAGCTCGGCCAGCTTTCCGCTGTTCCAGCGGTCGGTGGTGCCGACGAGGTATCCCGTGATGCGCTGCAGGCGGTCGATGTTGTGGCTGTGGCAACGGGGGCACTCCTTCAGGTTGGGCGTGGCATTCTCGTAGCCGCAGTCCATGCAGCGGTTGCGGTTGTGGTTCACCGAGCCGTAGCCCATGTCCAGACGGTCCATCATGTCGACAACGCTCATGATGACCTGCGGGTTGTGGGTGGCATCGCCGTCAATCTCCACGTAGAAGATGTGTCCGCCGCGCGTCAGGTTGTGGTAGGGTGCCTCCACCTCGGCCTTGTGACGGGCGGAGCACTTGTAGTAGACGGGCACATGGTTGGAGTTGGTGTAGTAGTCGCGGTCGGTGATGCCGGGTATGACGCCGAAGTCTTTGCGGTCGCGCTTGGTGAAGCGGCCTGCCAGTCCCTCGGCGGGGGTGGCCAGCACGGAGTAATTGTGGTGGTAGCGTTCGCAGAAGTCGTTCACGCGGTCGCGCATGTAGGTGACGATGCGCAAGCCCAGCTCCTGCGCCTCCTGGCTCTCGCCGTGGTGCTTGCCGATGAGTGCGACGAGGCACTCGGCCAGTCCGATGAAGCCTATGCCCAGGGTGCCCTGGTTGATGACGCTCTCCACGGTGTCGTCGGGGCCGAGCTTGTCGCCGCCTATCCAGAGGCTCTTCATCAGCAGGGGGAACTGGCGTGCGAGAGCCGTCCTCTGGAACTGGAAGCGGTCGTCGAGCTGCTTGGCCGTGACTTCCAGCATGTGGTCGAGGCGGGCGAAGAAGCGGGCGATGAGCAGCTCCTTCTCCTCGCTGGACGAGGCGGGGAAACCGCCTCGCACGGACGGCTGGGCCTGAGCGCGGCACTCCAGGGCCAGGCGCACGATGTTGATGGTGGAGAACGACAGGTTGCCGCGTCCGATGGACGTCTTCGGCCCGAAGCGGTTTTCGAAGACACGGGTGCGGCAGCCCATGGTGGCCACCTCATGAAGGTAGCGCAGGGGGTCGTCGGGCCGCCACTCGTCGCACTGGTTGAACGATGCGTCGAGGTTGAGGAAATTGGGGAAGAAGCGCCGTGCCGTCACCTTGCAGGCCAGCTGGTAGAGGTCGAAGTTGCGGTCTTCGGGCAGGTAGTTCACGCCGCGTTTCTTCTTCCAGATCTGAATAGGGAAGATAGTTGTCTCGCCATCACCAACTCCCTCGTATGTTGAGAGCAGGATCTCACGCATGATGCAGCGGCCCTCAGCCGACGTGTCCGTACCATAGTTAATGGATGAGAAGACCACCTGGTTACCGCCGCGCGAGTGGATGGTGTTCATGTTATGGATGAAAGCTTCCATTGACTGGTGTACGCGTCCAACGGTCTTGTTGATAGCATGCTGACGTACACGGTCAATGCCCGTCAGTCCGTCCAGATCCTGCTTCAGATAGTCCACCAGCGGCTCGTCGTACAGGCATGAATAGTCCTCACCGTTCAGATCTTCGAGGTTCTTCAGTTCTTCAATATAGCTCAGTCTGACGAAAGGAGCCAGATAGAAGTCGAATGCAGGAATGGCCTGTCCACCGTGCATCTCGTTCTGTGCGCACTCT
>JAILFU010000199.1 GCA_024697405.1 Prevotella sp. | reverse complement strand
TGAGCACAGCGTGCGCCTGCCCCTGGCCAGAGAGCTGCTGGGCAATGGAACGACCATCTACGCCAACGTGGCCTTGGAGCCGGAGAAGAGTGAGAACTTCAACGCAGGACTCTTCGGCACGCTGAGGCGCGGCGACCATACTCTGTCGTATGAGGTGAACGGATTCATCCGCAAGGTGGATAACTACATCCAGCCGCAGGTGTCGGAGAAGGAGGGTATGATGCAATATGTCAACGTGCCCGCCGTCCACATCAAGGGGGTGGAGGGTGAGCTGCGCTACGACTGGCTGCAGCGACTACAGGTGACGGGGAACGTGACCTGGCAGGATGCCCGCGACCGCCAGCGTTTTAAGAGCGACGGTAAAGAGTCGGTGACCTACAACAACCACGTGCCCAACCGCCCCTGGTTCTATGCCTCGGCCGAAGTGCGCTACGACCTGGGCAGCCTTGTGTCACGCCTCTTGCCGCTCACCTCTCACCTCTACCTCGGCATGGACTACCAATGGGTGCACTGGTTCTATCTCTCCTGGGAGGGCTATGGTGCCCTCGACACGAAGGCCCGCATCCCCGAGAAGAACATCTTCGGCGCCCAGGTCACCTACAGTTGGAACAAGAACCGCTACAGTCTGTCGCTGAACTGTGAGAATCTGTTCGACCACACCGTCTACGACAACTACAAGCTGCAGAAGCCAGGACGCACGCTGTTTGCCAAATTCAGAATGCTATTAGAAAAATAGAAAAAAATACATCAACTTTAAACAACAAAACAAATGAAAACACTGAAATTCTTTTTCATGATGCTGGCGGTGATGATGACCACCGGCATGAAAGCCGGGAACGTGCAGTACTTGGTGCTCGACCTGGCAAACGGGACTCAGACATTTGTTGCCTTGGAAGACTTGCCGGTCGTCACCTGCAAGGGTGGTGAGCTGAAGGTCACTGTGGGCAGCGATGTCAAGGTTTTGGCTCCGCTCGGCGAAGTAGCCAAGTACAGTTTCTCAGAGGGCGTCCCCTCCGCCTTGCAGGATGTCGTAGGAGAGGAGTCGCGCATCGAGCAGGGCCATGTCTACATCACCAATGCGAAGAAGGGCGATGTCGTGCGTGTCTACACGGTCAACGGCCGTCAGGTGGCCCAGAAGCGTGCCGATGACCGAGGCTTTGCCGATGTCGACCTGTCGGCACTAGGTCAGGGGCTGTTCATCGTGAAGACCTCAACGACAAGTATTAAGGTAATGAACAGATAGAAAATCAGAGAATCAGAACAACAGAATAATTAAAACATTACAAGCATACAACTATGAAAAAAAATTTACTTACCCTTATTGCTATCCTGATGGTGTGTCTTGGAGTGAATGCCCAGACGCAGTATGTGATGAAGATTACCAAGGCCGACGGCAGCACCATCGAGCTGAACGCCGACGAAGTACAGGACGTGACTTTCGTGAAGACAGGCACGCCCATCGTTTATGCCCCCCACCACTTCGACCTCACCGTCACCGTGGGCAAGCAGGGTGGCATGGGCCGCGACGTCACCACCATCATGCAGACCCGCGACAAGCTCGACGCGGGGGCTATGGTGGACTTCAAGAATGTGGGTGCTGAGATCAACGCCGACTACTCCATGGAGACCATCCTTCGCGGCAAGTACTACTATCAGGTACCCGTCTCGGCCGACCGCTTCGTGAAGCTGCAGTTCAAGGACAACAAGATGCAGGTGGTGCAGGCCCAGCCCTTCATGGAGAACACCTACAGCACCCGCCAGTACTGCCACGCCTGGATTAACGACAACACCCTGCTCATCATGGCTGCCAACGGCGACAAGGATGCCATCGTCTGGACGAAGCTCAACACCGACAACATGACCATCATCAGCGAAGGTACGCTCAACATCAGCGTGGCTGCCGGCTGGGAGACCTTCACCACCAGCGGCATCCTGGCCTACCGCGAGAACGACGGTAAGCTGTTCTATTTCTACTACAACAAGAAAGGCTCTGGCCGCAAGGCCACCAAGGAGGATTGCTTCCACGTAGCTGTCATCAACGCTCAGACAATGGCTGTGGAGCAGGACAACCTCTGTCCCTTCGTTGCCGAGACTGCCGGTTCGGCATACGGCGAGCTACTGCAGCAGACCACCTTCTTCGACGAGCAGGGCAACCTTTACATCGCCGCTTTCAGCGACACCGCCATTGGCGAGGAGGGCAAGCTGCTCCGCATCAAGAAAGGCGAGTATAACATCGACGCCAACTACAACGGCTTCCCCAACAGCGACGGCAAGCTGCTCACCACCCAGTACCTGGGCAACGGCAAGGTGTTCTGCTATTCCCGTCACGACGACGAAACCCTCGGAACTGCCATCGACAGCTATGCCCACTACTACAGCGTGGTCGACCTGAATGCCGGCACCCGCACCCGCATGAGCTTCAACGGTGCTGAAATCCCCTATAGCAGCGGACGCTTCTCACAGCGCTCAACCTTCGACCCCAGCGAAAACAAGGTGTACTTCGGTGTGAACACCGAGACCGCCCAGCCCCAGATCTACATCTACGACGTAGCAAAAGGCACCGTCAGCGAGGGTCTGAAAGTGGCCGAGGGCTACTACTTCGAGCAAATCCGCCTGGTAGAAGATTAGCATTTTCCCTATGAAGCATTTGTTTGTGTTACTGGCTATGCTGCTGTGCCTCCCTGGTGGGGCACAGCAGGTTTCTTCTCCCCAGCCTTCACAGAAGAACGGGGAGAGACAGGCCTTGCTGATGGTGCACTTCGGCACCACCTTCGACGATTCACGCCAGAAGACCATCGATGTCATCAACGACAAGGCACGTCTGGCATTCCCGCAGATGAAGGTTGCCGAGGCCTACACCTCGCGCACGGTGATGAAGCGGCTCGCCGAGAAGGGCATCCGTAAAGACACACCCACCGACGCCCTGCTGCGCCTTCGTGCCGATGGCTACCGCCGCGTCACGGTGCAGCCTACCTTCATCATCGACGGACGGGAGATGGAACAGCTGCGCCGCGAGATTGACCAGCTGCGCCCCTTCTTCGACACCATCGTCGTGGGCACGCCGCTGCTCTACACCACGGCCGACTGCCAGCGGGTGTGCAACGTCCTAGTCGACCGCCATCCCATCACCACCTCAAAGAAGGGAAAGGGGGTAGACCAGCATGTCGTCTTCGTGGGCCACGGCACCCGAGGCCCCGCCACAGCCCTCTACTCCCAGCTGGACTACATGCTCCATGCCAACGGCCATCCCAACTACCACGTCTCCACCATCGAGGGCTACCCCACCCTACGTACAGTCACCGCCCAGCTGAAAGCCCAGCATGCCAAGAGCGTCACGCTGGTGCCCCTGCTCTTTGTGGCTGGCGACCATGCCACCAACGACATCGCCGTGGAGTGGAAAGAAGCGCTGGAGCAAGCGGGGTTCAAGGTCAATGTGGTCGTCGAGGGACTAGGCGAAGTGCCTGGCATACAGAACCTGTACATCGGGAAGATACAGGAAGACACAAAGCTTGAATAACAAGAAGTGAAGAAGTATTATCCCATCATGGCGGTGGTGCTGGCGGTGGTGCTGGCGGTGTGCGGCTACATGGCTTACGGCCAGTGGCTGCGGCCTACACGCATACTGGTGGTGAACGCCCTGGAGTCGCAGCAGGCCGACATCGTGCTGTCGAACGACTCGCGCCACATCGTCGTAGACTGTGTGGAGGCTGAGAAGATGGCCTCGCTCAAAGACTATGACGCCGTCATCATCTATGCCCGCCGCATCTTCCTCACCGACGAGCAGACGGCCGAGGTGAAGCGCGTGGCGGCACAGGGCGTGCCCGTCTACACGAAGACGCTGCGCTCAAGCGACTTCGTAGAGAACCACAATCTCACGCCCCAGCAGGTGCAGATGCTACAGGACTACTTCGACAACGAGACGCGCCAGAACCTGCGCAACGGCCTGCGCTATCTGCGTCATCTGGCCACTCCCCAGCGCTGGGGCGACCAGGATTACAACCACCCTATGCCCGTGGTCACCAACATGTACTACCACCGCCAGTACGGACAATACTTCAAGACGGCCGACCAGCTGACCCGCTATCTGCGTGAACAGGGCCTCTTTCACGAACCTCAGCAAACCTCCCCGAAGGGGAGAAACGGGCTTACCCTCGCCCTCATCTCCGGCATCACCTTCCCCATGGAAGGCAACCGCGAGCATGTGGACACGCTCATCACCATGCTCACCGAGAAGGGGTTCAATGTCTACCCGCTGACAGCCACCGGCCGTGAGCGCGAGCGCATGCTCCATGAGCTGATGCCCGACGCCATCGTTTTCATGGCCATGGGGCGCATTGGCAACGACACACTTGTAGGTTGGTTGAACCAGCACAACATCCCCGCCTTCTCTCCCTTCCCCCTCTCTGCCACCCACCAGGAGTGGATGACCGACTCCCTGCCCATGTCGGCAGGCTCGAAAAATGCCCGCATCGTCATCCCTGAAATCGACGGTGCCCTGGCTCCCTTCTGCATCGGCACTCAGAACGCCAATGCGCAGGGCTACCTCATGCGCACTGCCGAGGTGGAGCGCTGCCAGCTGTTCTGCGAATATGTCAGCCGCTATATGTCGCTACGCCAGAAGCCCAACAGCCAGAAGCGCATTGCCATCGGCTATTTCAAGCGTCCCGGCAAGGATGCCCTGCTGGCCAGCGGCATGGAGGTCATCCCCTCGATTTACAACTTCCTGAAGCGGCTGCGCCAAGAGGGCTACGACGTGAGCGGCCTGCCTGCCACCCTCTACGAGTTCACCCGTCAGGTGCGGCGTGAAGGCCAGGTGCTGGGTACCTACGCCGAGGGGGCGCAGCGGCGGTACATGGACGAGGGCCACCCCGTGTGGCTCAGCCGGGAGCAGTATGAGACATGGGCTGGCGAGGTGCTGGCGCCTGAGAAATATGCCGAGGTGGTGAGCCGCTATGGCCCCTTCCCCGGCACGCTCCTGGCCCGTGGCGACAGTCTGGCCGTGGCCTGCCTGCGCTATGGCAACGTGCTGCTTTTCCCCCAGCCGCGCCCTGCCCTGGGCGACGACGACTTCCGCGTGGAGCATGGCGTCGACGTGGCTCCTCCTCACAGCTATCTGGCTCCCTACCTCTACATGCAGCGAGGCTTCCATGCCGATGCCCTCATCCATTTCGGCACCCACGGCAACCTGGAGTTTACGCCGGGCCGCGATGCCGGCATGCGCCGCCAGGACTGGAGCCAGCAGCTCGTCGGCCCCACGCCCCACTTCTACTACTACACCACGGCCAACATCGGCGAGGCCGTCATCGCCAAGCGCCGCTCGGCAGCCGCCCTCGTCACCTATCTCACACCGCCCTACACCGAGAGCGGCATGCACAAGAAATACGAGAAGCTGCACAATCTGGTGCACAAAGCCCTTTCCAATCCCAGCAGCGCTCAACGCTCGGCCCTCCATGCTGAGCTCATCGGCGAGGGGCTCCACCTTGCCCTTGGCTTCGACAGCACGGCCGACAGGCCGTTCACCGAAGAGGAGCTGGAGCGCATCGACGACCACCTGGAGGAGCTGATGAGCGAGAAGATGCAGGGCGCCTACTACACGCTGGGGCAGCCCTACACCGCAGAACAGCTTGAGCAGACAGCCCGTGCCATCAGCAACGACCCTGCCGCGTGGCCCCGCATACGCGAGCGGCTGCTGGCCTCTACCCGGGCCGAGATGGACAACATGCTCCGCGCCCTCAACGGAGGTTCCATCGCCCCCGCTCCCGGCGGCGACCCCGTGCTGAACGACAACGTCTTGCCCACAGGTCGCAACATGTACAGCATCAATCCCGACAACACCCCCGACGAGCAGGCCTGGGAAGACGGCAAGCGGCTGGCCGAAGAGACGCTGGCCCGCTACCGTCAGGAGCACGACGGCAACTACCCGGAGAAGGTGAGCTACACCTTCTGGGCGGGCGAGTTCATAGCCACCGGCGGAGCCACCATCGCCCAGGCGCTGTGGATGCTGGGCGTGGAGCCCGTGCGCGACAGCCAGGGGCGCATCGGCTCGCTGCGCCTCGTCCCCGCCGCCGAGCTGGGCCGTCCGCGTGTGGACATCGTGGTGCAGGTCAGTGGTCAGCTACGCGACATTGCCGACTCGCGGCTGAAGCTCATCACCGAGGCTGTACGCATGGCCTCCGAGGCCGACGACGACACGCCGCTATATATAAACTATGTGCGGCAGGGCACACAGACGATACAGCAGGAACTTTCAGCCCTGGGTACCGATGCCGAGCGGGCCCGCCAGCTGTCGGTGCTGCGCGTCTTCGGCCCTTCCAACAATGGCTACAGCACCGGCATGATGAACTACATAGAGCGTAGCGGCAGCTGGGATGACTCCAGCGAGCTGGTGGACGGCTATCTGAACAACATGTGTGCCGCCTACGGCGACGACGACCACTGGGGAGCCTGCCGACGAGACCTCTTCACCGCCGCCCTGCAGCACACCAGCATCAGCGTGCAGCCCCGCCAGAGCAACACCTGGGGACCGCTGTCGCTAGACCATGTCTATGAGTTCTCCGGAGGAATGTCGCTGGTCGTGAAAACCCTCTCGGGAAAGGAGCCCGACGCCGTAATGGCCGACTACCGCAACCCCCGTCGGCGCCGTCTGCAGGGCATGCGTGAGGCCATCGACGTAGAGGCCCGCACCTCCTTGCTGAACCCGCAGTTCATCCGCGAACGCATGAAGGGCGACGAGGGCACGGCACAGATGTTCGGCGAGACCTTCCGAAACGTCTTCGGATGGAACGTCACACGGCCCTCCTCCCTCGACCCCAGGCTCTACGACCAGCTCTACGGCCTCTACATGGCCGACACCGCCCAGCTGGGCATCCACGAGTTTTTCCGGCAGAAGAATCCCGCCGCCCTGCAGGCCATGACAGCCGTGATGCTGGAGAGCGCCCGCAAGGGCTACTGGAAGCCCACTCCCCAGCAGCTGCAGACCACCCTGAAGCTGCATACCGACATCACCCGCGACTTCGGGCCTGCCTGCACCGATTTCGTGTGCAACAACCCCAAGCTGCAGCAGTTCGTAGCAGGCAACCTGCCAGAGGCGGCTGCCCGGCGCTACAACGAGCAGCTGGCCAGCGTGAAAGAGACACCATTGCCCCAGATGCTGGTGAAGCACAACGGACAGGAGCCGTCGCCCGCCGACGGACCACTCCTCCACAGCCTGCTGCCCTGTCTCCTCCTGGCCCTCCTCCTGCTGGCCGTCACAGCCCTGCTCCTGCTTCGCAGACACAAGCATCATCATTCCCACGGGCATTGACATCATCATTAAGCCATGATTAGGCACTCCTCGAAATAATTAGGCAATGATATAGCAGCTGACCCAGGAATTCGCCGGCGGTAGCCGGAAAAGTAAATTCAGGTCAACTGCTATGTTGTTGCCAATAATTAACAGCGAATGCCGACAGCAAAAAACCCCCATTATGTTTTGCGGCGTTTGCGGCGTTTGCGGCAGCAGCCGAAAACACTGGGGTTTTGAGAAATTTGACACCTAAAAATACACCCTAGGTATATTTTGCACACTTTCCGCAGGAGTGTGCAAAAAATTTAGAAAATGAGAAAATGAGAAATTCCCTGCCGGACGCGCTTTCGACAGGGAATTTCTCATTTTCACATTGTCTTCATTTCTCATTTTCAAAAGCTGATGGGGCCGTGACCCAAACAACTAGTGGTGGTGAGTGCAGTGATGGCGGCGGTCAGCATCGCGACGATGACCCCAACGGCCTTCTTCTTGATGAGGTTCCAGACCTTCTCGCCCAGCTTGTCGAAGAGTTTCATGGTAAACTTTTTTATAACTGAGAATTGAGAACTGAGAATTGAGAGGTATGATTAGCTTTGCTGCTGGATTCCTCCCCCCTTCGGGGGGACAAGAGGGGGGGTAAGAATTGAGAGGTATGATTAGCTTTGCTGCTGGATTCCTCCCCCCTTCGGGGGGACAAGAGGGGGGTCCCATCCTCCCCCCTTCGGGGGGATTAGAGGGGGGTTACTCCCCACCAGCCAGATACTTGCCCTTCTCGTTCGACAGGACGGCCTCGCCGCTGATGATCTTCTGAGCCAAGTCGGTGAAGCCCAAGATGCCCTCGGCGGTCAGCTTGGCCTGACGGATTTCGCCAGTAGCCTTGCAGAGCAGGCGCACGTTCTTGATGTGCTTGCCAATCTCGAAGTGAGCGGCATCGGCGCTCGAGCCGCTGGTCACCTGAGCAGAGAAGATGCCCAGGTCGCCCAGCTTCACGGGCTGTCCGAGCAGAATCAGCTCCTTGATGCAGGCCACCATGTCGGTGAGGATGCCCTTGATGACGCCCTGAGAGTAGGGAGTGTTGTGGTCGCTCATGTGCTTGGCCAACTCTGCCACTCCGATGGGGTCGGCGTTCTTCACGCGACCATAGACGCGTCCGAACTGAGCGGAGTTCTGGTTCTTGTTCTTGTAAAGGTTGATGTACAGCATGGTGGTAATGTGTTTTAAGATGGTAAATTATTAGGGTTAATTTCTCTCGTTGTGCCTCATACAGCCCTCCGGAATGACCTTTGAAACACGATACAAAGATACTAATTTCTTGTTATTCCTACAAGGTTATTTAATGTTATTTAACGCGTAAGGTATAAAATATTTCGAGCGGTTGGAAAGACCCTGAAGGGGTCTCCTTTCAGTAGCCGGGGGTACGGAGTACCCTCGGAAAGACAGATGCGAGAGACATCGACCCTGAAAGGGTCGTTTTCAATCCCTACCTTTTATCCGCAGGTCGTACCGACCTGCGGCTACTGAGAGGAGACGCTTTCAGCGTCTTTTCAACGGCGGTACAAAGTTACGTATTACACGGTACCTAATATTTTTGGCAATGATATAGTAGCTGACTCAGGGATTCTTCTCCGGCGGTAGCCGCTCCCCTCCCCTAAGAGGGGAGGGGCAGGGGTGGGGTCTCTAATATCTTCAGCGAGTCTGTTATCGGCTGTGTTTTATCCGTGGAATATCCTTCAGCGAGTCTGTTATCGTCTGTGTTTTCTCCGTGGAAAAAGTTAGAGACCCCACCCCTACCCCTCCCCTTGAAGGGAGGGGAGCGGCTACCGCCGGGGAGGGGAGCGCCTACCGCCGGGGAGGGGAGCGCCTACCACTGGAAGATTATTGTCTGCGACGCTACGTGTAATATGCGCAAATGACACGTAAATGGGTCGTGAATCTTTTTCGACCAGACCTGTTATTTTCATCATCGTCACAAAAAACGGCGTGCGCATTTACTGAACCGCGCACGCCGTTTTAGAAAAAAGAATTCACGCTTGCGGAAAGTGATACCTTGTAGTAGAAGTTCTTGTCGCATGGGCCACAAGAGATAGCGTCCTCTCCAGTCATCTCACAATAAAACTAGTCAGTTCCCGAGGCGAGCACAAAGGGCATCGTGGTGATGTTCTGAGGCTGGCCGTTGCGGGTGAATTGGCGGGTCGTGAGCGCGCCCTGGTCAACAATTCTGCAAATTAGTTCCATAATATTTCGTTTTTTAGAGTCAATTGTAAGTTTTTTTACTAGTTTCTTCGTTTGACTTGCCGCAAACGCCGCAAAATTTTCTACCCATTTTGCACCTCTGCGCGCTGTCCACGGGTGTGAATTTTGCGAAATTTTATTTTTATAAATATATATATTATAATATATATATTTATAAACACATAAGTTCA
>JAILFU010000191.1 GCA_024697405.1 Prevotella sp. | reverse complement strand
GCAGTTGGCACAGGAATTCTTCTCCGGCGGTAGCCACTCCACTCCCCTAGGGGAGGGGCAGGGGTGGGGTCTGTAACTATTTCCACTGAGGGTACACAGACGATATCAAACTCGCTGAAGGAAGTTAGAGACCCCACCCCTACCCCTCCCCTCGAGGGGAGGGGAGCGCCATGCGGAATAATTGATTAAGTGTCAACTGCTATATCGTTGCCAAAACAAAACCCTGCAACCCTGCACTGACGGTGTACAACCGACTGGCTCTCAGAAAGTTGTCTGGTGTACACCTTAAAGCAAACCCTGCATTAGCCCTGCATTCTAAAAGAATCTGGCAATAAAGCATTCAATTTGTCCCAGCACTTGGGACGAAAAAACGGCGGCAGTATTTTGTCAAACGGAGGCAGTATTTTTCAAAACGGCGGCAGCATTTTATCAAACGGCGTTAGTTTTTTCCACAACGGCAACAGTATTTTTCTAAATGGCGGCAGTATACGTCAGCGGGCAGTGCGAATATAGACTTTTGCAGAATTCATGCAGAGTTTTAACCAAAGTGTACACCAGGCAACCATTTAAAAACCAATCGGTTGTACGTCCCCAATGCAGAGTTGCAGGGTTTTCGAAAAATATAGCCATACTATATAATAGGCAACGATATAGCAGTTGACCTGAATTTACTTTTCCGCATGACGCTCCCCTCCCCTTGATGGGAGGGGAAAGGCTACCGCCGGAGAAGGATTCCTAGGTCAACTGCTATATTGTTGCCTATAATAAAGCCCTGCAGAATCGTTTCCGCAGGGCTTCATAAGGCAGTTTTCAGATTATTCTATATACGGGGTAGAACGGGGAGCGCTTCTTTAGTGGTTACGGAAGTTCCACTTCGAGTTGTCGCTTGAGAAGTCATACTCGGCCAAAGTCGGGGTGGAGTCGCCGGCAGAATACAGGCAATACTTCTGGTTCTTGCCATCCTGTCCAGGAATGACATACGGCATGATGCGGTAGGTGCCGTCGGTGAGCTGCTCGATGCGCCACAGCTGCTCGTCAAGTTCAGCATACTCCTTGGTGGTCAGTTCCAGGTCGGCAGTAGCGGTCAGGGCACGGTTGGTACCCTCGATGCGGATGACATAGAGCGGTCCGGCAATGGTGCCTTTGCTCGTGGTGGTCAGCTCCCACTTCTGCCAGGGACGGAACATGTAGTCGCCTATACGCACGGGGATGTCGCCCTTCGGCCAACTGCCCTGCACCTCGGCCAGGGTCTGGTTGGCGACGGGCTGCGGGGGAGCAGCGTTCTGCTGCGGACGGCCGAAGCCTCCGAATCCACCCTGACGGGCCACATTCATGCGGACGAAATCGACAGCCAGCTCCAGAGCATAGCCACGACGCTCGCTCTCAATCTCATACACACCGGCCTTCACCTGTTCGCCGGCGTAGGGCCAGTCGTTCTTCCAAAGCAGCGGACGGATGGCCAACGTGGAGCGGCCGCCCATGTCGAAGTCTGCCTCCCAGTGGAACGACATAATCTCGACACCGTCGTCAAGGATGGTACGTCCGAAGTGGCCGGCACCCGTCTTACGGTCGCCAGCGGCTACGACCATGCGGCCACCACCGTGGTACATGTCGCGGCCCACATTGTCTATATAGGGACCTTCCACACTACGCGAGCGGCCTACCACAATGTTGTAGGTGGAGTTTACGCCGTCACAGCAGGTACCGTGTGTACCCAGCAGGTAGTACCAGCCATTGCGGTAAATGAGGTCCGAGGCTTCGCAGTCGATGGCGATGTCCTTCTCTTTGTTGCCGCTCTTGCGGAAGCCAGTTGTCGGGTCCAGCTCAATGAGGCGGATGGTGCCGAAATAGGTGCCATAGCTTACCCACAGACGGCCTGTCGTGGGGTCGAGCATGATGCCCGGGTCGATGGCGTCCTGGTCTTCCATACCGTCGCTGGAGCAAACCTCCACGGCGGTGCTCCACTTGAAGTCGGGCGACTTCGGGTCGAGGGTCTTGTTCCACATCGTGAGGATGCGGCCGCTATGACCGCCACCCAGGCCACCACCTGTGGCACCGTAGATACAGAGGTAACGGTCGCCAATCTTGATGACATCGGGGGCAGCACCTCCACCGGGACGGTCAGCACCGCTGTTCCAGGTCCAGCCGTCTTCGGAAATGAGACCACCGCCGCCGGTACCGAAAGTATAGTATTTGCCCTCGCACTCGGCAATCGTCGAGGGGTCGTGGATATAGGGTGCGCCTATTTGCGCCCTTGCAGGGCTAATTGACAAATGAGAAATGATAAAGGACAAACCTATCAGATATTTTGTTTTCATAATTATTGTGCTTTGATTGTATAGTTCTTTACTGGGTTACCTTTCTCGTCGAGGAAGCGGACGCAGAAGTCGCTCATGCCAGGGCCGTTGATGACGGCGCCGCGCAGGATATTGCTGCCCTTCTTCAGCGTCAGGCGGGTAGACATGGCATCGTCCTTCACCATACGGCGGTCGCCGGAGAGCAGCAGGGCCTCCTCGCCGTTCAGCCACCACATGGAGGCAGAGTTGGAACCGACAGCCAGGCGAACGTTCTCGATGTCCTCCTCACATTCAATAATGGTGACGGCCCAGAAGAGTACGCCGTAGACCTTCTCTCCGTACTTCTCGGCAAAGCGGAACAGCTTCACGTTGAAATTCTCGCTGTCGAGGGCATGCCAGGTGAGCGTCTGGGTGACAGTCTTCACCTCGGGCTGGGCGGGTGCTGCCTGACCGAAGCCACGGCCGAAGCCGGCGGGAGCCTGCTCCTGCTTGAACACGGCCTTGACCTTCTGACCGTCCTTCGGCAGGATGGTCTGCTGGCCTTTGAAGTACTCTCTGTTGAAGTGCTCGCGCAAGTAGCTGTCGGTGAAGACGGTATTGCCGCTATTGGGCTTGTCGATGGGATCCAGGAGCATCCAGCGGCGGATAAAGCCGTCGTTGTCGGGCTGTGCCGTCGGTGTGGTGACAGGCGAGAAGTACTTGGGACGGTTCTTGAACTGTACCCAGTCAATGCTGAGGGCACCGTTGCCCTCGTTGGTGACGACGAGGCTGGTGACACTCTTCGGAGTGTACTCCAAGGCGTAAGCCTGTGTGAGCCACTGGTTGCGCAGGTCACGGTTGAAGCGGCCCATCATCGGCATACCGCCACCGGCTCCGCCTGCAGGTGGTTCTGGCGGTCTCACCGTCAGCTTGATGCGTGCGATGACCTTGCCTTTGGCACTGCCTTCACGGATGCAGAACTCGGTGTCGTCGGCAGCCTTCACCGAAACGAGCATATAGCCGTCGGTGAGACAGCTGAAGTCTACATCGTCGTACTTAATCCAGCTGCCCTTCGAAGGCATGGTGGCGCAACCGCCGCTGAAAGCACGGGTAGTATCGACGGGTTCGTTGGTGACATCGCCGGCAGCAGTATTGTAGCGGTCAATCTCAATCTTCTCCGTAGCCTTGTTGATACCCACGCCACGCATAGTGGGCTTCACCTCCTGAATGGTGCCGTCAGCATTGAAGAACAACTTCTCAATCTGCACAGAGCGGCGCTTATCGTCTTTCGGGGAGAAGAAATTGTGGTGATAGAACAGATACCACTGGCCTTTGTAGTTCACAATACTGTGGTGGTTGGTCCAGCAGCCGTTGGCGTGCTCGGCCATGATCAGGCCCTTGTACTCATAGGGACCCATCGGATTCTTGCTCATGGCGTAGCCGAGGACTTCGGTATTTTCCCTCACGTAAGGATAAGTAAGGTAATAGTTGCCGTTATATTCGAAAGCGAACGGTCCTTCTGCCTGACGGTTGGGCAGGTCTTTAAGGCAGTGAACGCCAACCATCTCCATCTCGCGGTTGCCCCACTTGACGGTTTCTTTCGGGTTGTCATCGGCCAGTTCCTTCATGTTGGGCTTGAGCTTTGCACAGCGTCCGTTGCCCCAGAAAATATAGGCGTTGCCGTCGGAAGCCTGAAGCACACACGGGTCAATGCCGTTGATGCCCTTGATAGGCTCCGGCTCGGGAATGAACGGTCCCTCGGGGCTGTTGGCTATGGCTACGCCGACAGCGAAGCCACCCCTACCCTCAGCAGGAGCAGAAGGGAAGTAGAAATAATACTTTCCGTTCCTCTCAACGCAGTCAGGAGCCCACATCGAATAGGAATCGGGTCTCACCCAGGGCACTTTGTTCTGGGTAACGATGACACCGTGGTCGGTCCAGTCTGTCAGGTTCTCTGAAGAGAAAACGTGATAGTCTTCCATGCAGAACCAGTCCTGACGCTGCCCGGCGGGCGGCAGGATGTCGTGCGAGGGGTAGAGATAGACCTTGCCATTAAACACGCGCGCAGTAGGGTCGGCAGTAAACTGATTGCGGATGACAGGGTTCTGCGCCGCCACCATCAGGGGCACTCCCATCATCACTGCCGTCATGATTGTCTTTGCTTTCATGTGGTTTAAATAAAATGGTTTTTAGGATTATTGCGCAAAGATAGTCATAAAAAAGGATTCGGCCATCACCTTGTCTGCCAAATTGTTTTCTGTGTTACAAAGTACAAAGAAAATGAAACAAAAAAAAACTTTCTGAAAAATAATTTTGCCTGATAGATGGTAGTTTGTGAATAATTTCGTACCTTTGCAGCAAATATATATAATAATGTTTAGAAGATGAAATACTACAGCACTAACCATCAGGCCCCCATGGCCGACCTGCACAAAGCCGTCGTCAAAGGACTGGCCGAAGACCGAGGACTCTACATGCCCGAAGAAATATACCGCCTGCCTAAAGCCTTCTTTGACGACATGCCGAAGATGCGCTTTCAGGACATCGCATACAATGTGGCCAGCCAGTTCTTTGGCGACGACGTGGACCTCGACTGCCTGCAAGACCTGGTCTACGACACACTGAAGTTCGACTGCCCCGTAGTGAAAGTCAAGGAGAACATCTACTCGCTGGAACTGTTCCACGGCCCTACCCTCGCCTTCAAGGACGTAGGCGCCCGTTTTATGGCGCGGTTGTTGCAGTACTTCCTACGCCAGGGTTCTGTGGGTTGCGATGGTAACGCGCCAAACGGGATGGTGAACGTGCTCGTAGCTACTAGCGGCGACACGGGGAGCGCCGTAGCGAATGGCTTTCTTGGCGTGGAGGGCATCCATGTCTACGTGCTCTACCCCAAGGGCAAGGTCAGTCCCATTCAGGAGTGCCAGTTCACCACGCTGGGCCAGAACATCACCGCTGTGGAGGTGGACGGTGTCTTCGATGACTGCCAGCGGCTGGTGAAGACAGCATTCATGGACGAGGAGCTGAACCGCCACATGATGCTCACCTCGGCTAACAGCATCAATGTAGCCCGCTTCCTGCCGCAGGCTTTCTACTACTTCAATGCCTGCGCAAGACTGATGCAGGAGATGGGCGATGCAGCCAATGAAATAGTGATGTGTGTGCCAAGCGGCAACTTCGGCAACATCTGCGCTGCCCTCTTCGGCCACGCCATGGGCATGCCTGTAAAGCGGTTCATCGCAGCCAACAATGCCAACGACGTGTTCTACAACTACCTGCAGACAGGCCGCTACGAGCCGAAGCCCTCGAAGCAGACACTGGCCAACGCCATGGACGTGGGCGACCCCTCGAACTTCGCACGTATCATCGACCTCTATTCCGAGAGCGGAAAGCTGACAGCAGAGGAGACGCACCAGCGCATCACCAGCCTTATCAGCGGTGCCACTTACAGCGATGAGAAAATCAAGGAGACCATGCGCAAATGCTACGCAGAGACGGGTTACATCCTCGACCCGCACGGCGCCTGCGGCTATCGTGCCTTGGAGGAGCAGCTACAGCCCGGCGAGGTGGGCGTGTTCTGCGAAACGGCCCATCCTGCCAAGTTCAAGGAAAAGGTAGATGAGATACTGGGCATCGACGTGGAAATACCCGAACGCCTTGCAGCCTTCATGCGTGGGGAGAAACAGAGCGTAGCCATGCCCAACGACTTTGAGGCCTTCAAGAAATACCTCTTGGAGCAATAGGGGCTAACGGCTTTCCGGTTTCCTTTTGCCAAAGAGCAGGCGGTCGGCCAGCCATATCTGCAGCACCGCCGCCAGTACTGAGGCTGCTAAGACAGCAATCCATGTCATCAATGCGATGACTATGGCCGCTGCCCAAGTGGCGCTACATATCTTCAAGCCGAACATCAGCATCAGCATGGCCAACGGCATGGCCGACGTGCGCTGCCACAGCAATGGCAGCAGGGCTGCCCGTAATGCCCGACGCACACTGGGGATGATGCTTTCCAGGTGCGATGCCCCATTGGCCAGCAGATAGCGCCGATGTGCTTCCGTATGTTTCAGGCTGCGCAGGTATGCCTCCATAGACTTCGGGGCAGACAGCAGCAGACAGCAAAAGACTATCAGCAGCAGCAGAAAGAACCTGTGGCCATGCAGACTCAGCACCATGCACCCGGCCGTCAATAAGCCAACGACCAACATAGAGGCTGCAACCACCAGCCATATTTTCCACGACAGCTTGGGCAGGCTGACATGCACACCAGGTATCTTCTTCAGAAAGCGGCTGTCGACGAGCCACAGCAAAGCTCCGGCAATCAGCAGCAAAAGCACCACCAGCAGCCAGCCCCATATCGTCATTTGTCCTAAATACATCATCGCACTATCTTATTGGTTCATAATTCCACCACATTGTCAGCTCCTCTGACCACATCGTTGTCGTTACTGGTTATTACCACAATCTTTCCAGCCCCTGCCTGCTGGTGCAAATAGGACAGCGAGCCGGCCAGCGGACGGTCGACCAGCAGGATATGGCGGTTTAGCAATCCTGCCACTGCCAGCAGCTGTGCCTTCGCGCCCGTAATGCCCGTCCGTCTCATTTCCTCGGCCAGCAGGCCATTGGATATGGCCAACTGGCTGTTAGCCTTCAGCGAGAAGACATCCTGCACCGATGGCGGCTCGTAGACGTTGATTTCGCCTACAGCTTCCAAAGCATTGGGCGCAAAGGCCATCAGGCGCCGCATCTTCGCTGCCGAACGGGGTGTCAGCGGCTCCCCGTCAATGCTGATGAAGCCTGCTACGACAGGCTCAAAGCCCATCATGGCATGCAGCCAGCGCACAGGCGTGTCAGCCAGGACTGCACTTGTCCGGGTAAGGCAAGTCAGCTGACCCTCGCGAGCCATCATCGAGAGGGTACGGGGTTCTCCCCTCAACAGCACATCGTTCAATTCCAGCATATCTCTTCCCTAGCAATTCTCTGTCAATGGAAGTGCAAAGATACGAAAGAGTTGGGAGTTAGAGGTTAGGAGAAAGGAGTTATTTCCCCAAGTTAACTTTTTTTTGCTTAATGGACAGGAAAAAAACTCCTTGCTCCTCATTCTTGTCTCCTAACTTTTTATTATCTTTGCAACATGATTGCGATAAAAAGGCACATTTTTATCAACCTTGTGGCAGGACAATTGTTCCCCACAGGTTCACAGGCTCAGACCTCAAAGACCGAACTGAAGGGCCACCCTGAACTGGCCAGCAGCAACTATTGTAACTATCCACAGCCCACAGGGCACGTCACTCCGCCGCCGTCAGGCTACGAGTCTTCCTACGTTAGCCACTACAGGCGGCATGGCGCCCGCTACATGACCGATGACAATCACTACAAACACGTCATCGGAATTTGACCATTAACCATCAACCATTATCCAAGGAACTATGAAGATTACCATCGATTTAGGAGGCACCAACATGCGTGTAGGCCTTATAGACGGAGCCAAGCTGGTGGACTGCATCGTCGAGCCTTGTCCGGCAAAGGAGCCTGAGGAAGTAGTGCTAAGCCAGCTGAAACGACAGATAGCCCAGCTGATGCGTCCGGATGTGACAGGCATCGGCATCGGCGTGCCATCGGTCGTAGACTACCGACAGGGCATCGTCTACAACGTTGCCAATATCCCGGCATGGAAGGAAGTACACCTGAAGGACATCATGGAAAAGGAGTTCGGCGTGCCTGTAGCCGTAAACAACGATGCCAACTGCTTCGCCCTTGGTGTATGGCGCTATGGCGAAGGTCAGGGCACCAGCGATATGGTTGGCCTTACGATGGGCACGGGCATCGGTTCGGGCATCATTATCGGCGGAAAGCTCTACAACGGTGTCAACACGGGTGCCGGCGAGATTGGATCACTGCCCTTCAAGGATGCCGACTACGAGTTCTATTGCAGCAGCCGCTTCTTCAGCCAGTTGCATGGCGACACAGGGGCCAACTTCGGCAAGCGCGCCAAGGCTGGCGATGCAGAGTCCCTAGCCGTGTGGCAGGAATTCGGCCAGAATGTGGGCGAGCTTGTCAAGGCCATTCTGTTTACCTACGCTCCTGAGGCCATCATCATCGGTGGCGGCATAGCCAGTGCCTTCCCGCTCTTTGAGGCTCCCATGCGCCAGTCGCTCGAGTCGTTCCCCTACCCCGCCAATGTAGCTGCAACGAGAATTGCTCCTTCCTCGCTGCCCAACGCGGCAATGCTGGGAGCGGGATTGCTTTGAAATGAAGAATGAGGAATGAGAAGAGTTATGAAGATAATTAATATAATATGTGGAATGATGCTCGTCATAGCTCTGACGGCATGCACAGAACAGACTTCAAAGCCTACCATGAGTTGGCAGGTGCAGTCATCGGCGAAGATTGCCCAGACAGGTGATATTCTTTCGACTCCCGCCGCCAATACCGACGGTTGGATACCGGCACAGGTCCCCTCAACGCTGATGGGTGTGCTGACGGCTAACGGCATCGAGCCGGAGGCTCTGACCGCCGAGGACTATGCCAGCATTGACAAGACGCAGTTTGAGAAGAGTTGGTGGTATCGTACGACATTCCATCTTTCAGCCTTGAACGAGGGCGAGCACGCGTTGCTCCGCTTCGACGGCATCAGCTACCGTGCCAATGTATGGCTCAACGGCCAGCAGATTGCCGACAGTCAGAATATGTACGGCACATTCCGGCAGTTTGAGTTCGACATCACCGAGCAGGCACAACAGCAGAACGTGCTGGCCGTTGAGGTTTTCCGTGCCCAGCCAGGCGAGCCGAATACCGGCTTCGTCGACTGGAATCCCCGCCCTGCCGACGAGAGTATGGGCCTCTGGCGCGAAGTGAGGGTAAAGACCTGCGGCAATGTGACGGTATCACATTCCGCCGTGCGCTCGAAGGTCAATACCAAGACACTTAATGAGGCGTGGCTCACCGTTGCCACAGAGCTGAGGAATCTCTCTGACCAGCCAGTCGAGGGTATCTTGCAGGGCACAGCCGACGGTCATGCGTTCAGCTGTCCCGTGACCCTCGCTGCCGGTGAGCAGAAGCGCGTCGTCGTCCCGCAGGAGATTCATATCGACCAGCCCCGTCTGTGGTGGTGCCACAACATGGGCCAGCCTGAACTTTGCGACCTGCATGTGGAATTTGTAGAGAACGGGAAGGTATCTGATGCCGAGGACGTGCGTTTCGGCATCCGCGAGATTCACAGCTACCTGACCGACGAGGGCTATCGCGGTTTCACGCTGAACGGCAGGAAGGTGCTCCTGCGCGGCGCCGGATGGACCGACGACATTTATCTGCGTGACACGCCGGAGGGCAACCGCCAGCAATTAAATTATGTACGCGACATGAACATGAACACCGTCCGGCTGGAGGGCTTCTGGGGAACGTCGCAGAATCTCTACGACCTCTGCGACGAGCTGGGACTCTTCATCCTCGTCGGCTGGAGCTGCCACTGGGAATGGGAGGACTATCTGGGTGCGCCCTGCGACGAGCGCTACGGCGGTATCATAAGCCCTGAAAACATTGCCCTCGTCACTGCATCCTTCCAGAACCAAGTGATGTGGCTGCGCCATCATCCTTCCATCATCGGCTGGTTCGTGGGTAGTGACATGCTGCCCGTGCCCGAGCTGGAAGAGCAATACCGGCAGTTCCTCAGCCAAGAGGACGACCGCGACTACCTCATCTCTGCCAAGGAGGTGGAGAGCACCCTCTCCGGAAAGTCGGGCACGAAGATGGCTGGCCCCTACGAGTATGTCGGCCCGACCTACTGGTATCTGCCCGAAGCCCCAGGCGGTGCTTTCGGCTTCAACACGGAAACAGGCATTGGTGCCCAGTTGCCCGTGAGGGAGTCGCTGGAAAAGATGCTGGGCAAACAGCTCTGGCCCATTGACAGCCGGTGGGACATTCTCTGTACGGTATCGGGCACAGACATGAACTCGCTAAAGCAGCTCAATGAAGTGATTCACAACCGCTTTGGCGACGCAAAGGACATCGACGAGTATCTGTATCGTGCCGACATGCTGAACTACGAGAGCACGAAAGCGATGTTCGAGTCGTTCCGCGTACGCTGGCCCCACACCACCGGCATCGTCCATTGGATGCTGAACTCGGCCAGACCCGGCATCTACTGGCAGCTCTACGACAACTACCTGCAACCCAATGCCTCCTACTACGGTGTGAAGAAAGCCAACGCTCCCGTACAGCTCATCTACGACTATTACGCCAAGGCCGTCTATGCCGTCAACGAAACGCTAGAGCCAGCCAGCAGGAAGGCTTCGGTGAAGCTGATGAAAGACGGCCAGACCACTGAGGACAGCTGCCAGGTAGAGATAGCCCCCGGAACGGTGGTCAAAGTGTTCGACATTTACACCGCCGGCGCCGCTTCCTTCCTCTTCCTCAAACTGACGGACGATGAGGGAAAAGAGATAACCACCAATGAGTACTTCCTCCCCTCTGAAGACGATGTCTACGATTGGGAGAAGACCACCTGGGTGCATACCCCCATCAGGCATTATGCCTCGTATGCTATGCTCGACAGTATGTGTACGCGGAGCTGTGAGCTGTCGGTCAAACAGCGTGCTGAGAACCTGTACGAGACGACCGTCAGCAACCCGTCCGACAAGGTGGCGTTCATGATCAGCCTCAAAGCTAAGAATCAGCAGGGACAACTAATCTGCCCCGCCTATTGGAGCGACAATTACTTCTCGCTGGCACCTGGCGAGAGCCGTACCGTCACCTGCCAGCTTCCATCATTGAACAACGGGACAACTGTCCACATTTCCTATTATTAAACTATGAACGATAAGAAAACATACCGTCTGCCAGCAGAATGGGAACCGCAAAGCGGGGTTCAGCTGACCTGGCCGCACGCCCAGACAGACTGGGCTCCCATGCTCGACGAGGTGCTGAAGACCTACGAGGAGATAGCCCGTGAGGTACGTCGGCGCGAGCCGCTGCTCATCGTCGGCCCGCCCACCAACGACACATGGGCACGCGACCACGGTTTTATTTGTCTTGTTCCCGGGAAGGGCAATAACAAAGCTGTCTGCTCCCCTCACACCAAGGGGCAGTCAGAGGAGGAGCCTTCGGCAAAGGCCCTTCTGCTCGACTTCAAATTCAACGGATGGGGAGAGAAGTTCCCCGCCGAACTTGACAACGCCATCAACCGCCGCTTATACGACGAAGGCACCGTAGCGGGCGAATATGTGTCACATCTGGACTTCGTGCTCGAAGGCGGCAGCATCGAGAGTGACGGCCAAGGCACCATCTTCACCACATCGTGCTGCCTGCTGGCTCCCCACCGCAACCAGCCCTTGACCAGAGAGCAGATAGAGCAACGGCTGAAAGACTATCTCCATGCCGAGCGCGTGCTGTGGATAGACCACGGCCAGCTGACGGGCGACGACACCGACGGCCACATCGACACGCTAGTGCGCATAGCCCCCGACGACACCCTGCTCTACGTAGGCTGCGACGATCCTCACAACGAGCAATACGAAGGACTGCGCCTGAT
>JAILFU010000124.1 GCA_024697405.1 Prevotella sp. | reverse complement strand
AATATCTCACTGGAGGAGCTGAAGCGCACCTGGATGGCAAAGATTCAGTCGCCCGATTTTAAGAGCGCCAGTGACTGCATATTCATTTCTGCCAAGGAGAAAAACAATATTGACGAGCTTCGCGCGTTATTATATAGTAAGGTTCGCGAACTGCACGTGCAGAAGTACCCTTATAACGACTTCCTTTATCAGATAGAAGATTGAACCAAACAAATACACAACACAGATTATGAGAGAATATAGACAACTGACTACAGAGGAAATTCAGGTTCTGGAGAACAATGTGTGCTGGGCAGAAGACTGGTCCAGAGTAATGGTCGCGGAGGACTTCCGCCCCTATAACTTCCACCGTGTGATGTTCTATGGCGACATCCGCCTCGGACGGTTTGAAAAGAAAATCGAAGTCGCCAAGGGCTTCTTCAAGCACTCCGGCATCAACGATGCCACCCTACGCAATGTCAGCGTGGGCGACGACTGCCTCATCGAGAAGGTGGGCAACTTCATCAACAACTACACCATCGGCGATGACTGTTATATCTCAAATATCTCCACGCTGGAGACGCTGGAGGGTGCCAGCTACGGTGCCGGCTCCACCATCAGCGTGCTCAACGAGATGGGTGACGGCAATGTGGTGCTCTTCCGTGAGCTGAACTCACAGCTGGCCGCATTCATGGTAAAGCACCACGAGGACAAGGCCCTGATGAACCGTCTGCGCCAGCTCATCGACGACGAGGTACGCGTCTCCACCCCCGAGCGCGGTATCATCGGCAACCGTGTGAAAATCATCAACACGAAGGACATCACCAACACCGTCATCAAGGGCGACTGCGAGATCAGCGGCGCCGCACGGCTCAACGAGTGCACCATCCTCAGCTCGGAGGATGCCAGCGTGTTCATCGGCACGGGCGTCATCTGCGAGAACTCCATCATCTGCGACGGCTGCTCCATCAACAACTCTGTGAAGATGCAGGACTGTTTCGTGGGTGAGGCATGCCAGATTACCAACGGCTTCACCGCCGAGGCCAGCCTCTTCTTCGCCAACTCGTTCATGGCCAACGGCGAGGCCTGCGCCGCCTTCTGCGGTCCCTTCTGTGCCTCCCACCACAAGTCGAGCCTGCTTATCGGCGGACAGTTCTCCTTCTACAATGCCGGTTCGAACACCAACTTCTCGAACCACGCCTACAAGATGGGACCCATGCACTGGGGCATGCTGGAGCGCGGTACAAAGACGGCCTCCGGCTCCTACATCCTCATGCCCGCCACCATCGGCGCCTTCTCCGTCTGCTTCGGCAAGCTGATGCACCACCCCGACACCCGCAACCTGCCGTTCTCCTACCTCATGGCCTACGGCGACGACTGCTACCTGGTGCCCGGACGCAACATCACAACCGTCGGTCTCTACCGCGACATCAAGAAATGGCCCAAGCGCGACAAGCGCTCAAAGCAGTCGAAGAAGAGCATTATCAACTTCGACTGGCTCAGCCCCTTCACCGTGGGTGAGATTCTGCAGGGCATCAAAATCCTGGAGAGCCTGCGTGCCGCCAGCGGCGACAACGTCACCACCTACAACTTCCATGAGTATGTCATCAATGCCTCCTCGCTGCGTAAGGGTCTGAAATACTACGACATCGCACTACGCATCTACATGGGTGCCGTGCTGAAGCGTGCCACCAAGGAGGGATTCTTCGGCATGCCCAAATCAGAGGTGGGAAAGGGACAGTGGAACGACCTCTCCGGACTGCTCATCCCCGAGAGCGAGGAGCAGCGGCTGGTCAAAGACATCAAAAGCGGCGATATTGAGAGGATTTCCCAGGTGCTCGACTACTTCGAGCATATCAACGACCACTACAGCGACTACCGCTGGGCATGGAGCTACCAGCTCATCCTGGACTACTACCACCTGACTGAACTCGACGATGCCGCCTGCGAGCGCATCCGCCAGGACTACGTGCAGGCACGCCGTGCCTGGATTGCAGAGATACGTAAGGATGCAGAGAAGGAATTCTCCATGGGCGACGTGGAACAGGAAGTCTACGACGACTTCCTGGAGAAGCTCGACCACGAGGTGGACTACGAAAACTGACAAAGGTAAACAGAAACAGTTATCATCATTATTAATAAAATCACAACAAAAATGAAAAAGAAGTACTGGCTAGTTTATTTACCTCTCTGCCTCTTTACCTTTTTGCTTTTCTCATCCTGCTCGAAGAAGTATGAAAAGGTGAAGGGTGACATGACGCAGACGCGCATCTACACCCTGAAGAACGGACTGAAGGTCTACCTCAGCGTGAACAAGGAAGAGCCGCGCATTCAGACATTCATCGCCGTGCGCACCGGCTCGAAGAACGACCCCGCCGAGACCACTGGTCTGGCCCACTACCTGGAGCACCTCATGTTCAAGGGCACCGACAAATTTGGCGTCACCGACCCTGAGGCCGAGGCCCCGCTGCTCGCCGACATCGAGGAGCGCTATGAGAAGTACCGCCTGATGACCGACCCGGAGGAGCGCCGCCAGGCCTACCACGGCATCGACTCCGTGAGCCAGCTGGCCGCACAGTACTTCATTCCCAATGAATACGACAAGCTCATGTCGGCCATCGGAGCAGAAGGGACGAACGCCTTCACCTCCTACGACGTGACCTGCTACACGGAGGACATCCCCTCGAACGAGGTGGAGAACTGGGCCCGCATCCAGGCCGACCGCTTCAAGAACATGGTCATCCGCGGCTTCCACACCGAGCTAGAGGCTGTCTACGAGGAGTACAACATCCACCTCTCCAGCGATATGGACAAGGTGCTCAACGCTCTGCTGGCCAAGCTCTTCGCCACCCACTCCTACGGCACGCAGACCACCATCGGCACCCAGGAGCACCTGAAGAATCCCTCCATCACCAATATCAAGAACTACTTCAAGAAGTGGTATGTGCCCAACAACGTGGCCATCTGCATGGCCGGCGACTTCGACCCCGACGAGGTGGTGGCCATCATCGAGAAGCACTTCGGCGACTGGAAGCCGGGCGACGACGTGCAGCAGCCTGACTTCGGCGAGCAGCCGATGCTGACAGCACCTGCCGACACCACCGTGGTGGGACAGGAGCAGGAGATGCTGTGGATGGCTTGGCGCTTCGACCGTGCCTCCTCATTGCAGGCCGACACCCTCGACGTCATCGACCACATGCTCAACAACGGCACCGCCGGACTCATCGACCTCGACATCAACCAACAGATGAAGATGCTGCAGGCCGGTGCCGGTTCAGAGAAGCTGCAGGACTACTCCTTCTTCCTCATGCTTGGCCTGCCCCGCGAAGGACAGACCCTCGACGAGGTGCAGCAGCTCCTGCTCGACGAGCTGGACAAGCTGAAGAAGGGCGACTTCAGCGACGACTTGCTGCCCTCGGTGGTGAACAACATGAAGCTGGAGTACTACAACTCGCTGGAGAGCAATCGCGCCCGTGCCAGCCTGTTTGTAGATGCCTTCATCAACGGCACGCCCTGGGAGCAGGAGGTGAAGAAACTCGACCGCATCGGCGGCATCACCAAGGAGCAGATTGTAGACTTTGCCAACCGCCATTTCACCGACGGCTATGCCTGCGTGAGGAAGCTGAAGGGCGTCGACGAGACTCAGAAGAAGATCGACAAGCCGGCCAT
The DNA here is from genome assembly GCA_024697405.1 of Prevotella sp. Lineage (GTDB taxonomy): Bacteria > Bacteroidota > Bacteroidia > Bacteroidales > Bacteroidaceae > Prevotella. The sequence goes on along the minus strand of JAILFU010000124.1, from coordinate 6,092 downwards.
CACCCCCATCCCCTCCAACCGCGACCTCGTCTCCGACTTCGTCAAGGAGATCCAGGCCACCAAGCCTACGCCCATCAAGCCCGTCTTCGTGGACTTCAAGAAAGACCTCACATTCGGGAAGACCGGTTCCCTACCCTACATCTACGTGCAAAACAAGGAAAACGGACGCTTCACCTTGCAGATGCGCTACGACTTCGGCGAGGAGAGCGACGTGCGCTATAACTACGCCGCCGAATATCTCGACTATCTGGGCACCGACAAGCTGACACCCGAGCAGCTGAAGCAGCAATTCTACAAGCTGGCCTGCACCTACAACATCAGCGTGGCACCGCGCAGCATCAGCGTCAGCCTCAACGGACTGGGCGAGAGCATGCCCGAAGCACTGGGACTGCTGGAAGACCTCATGCAGAACGCCAAGGTCGACAGCACAGCATGGCAGCAGTACATTGACATCACGGAGAAGGCCCTCAACGAGGCCAAGTCGAACCAGCAGCAGAACTTCCAGCAGCTGGTGAGCTACGGCATCTTCGGCCCCTACAACCAGCGCCGCAACATCCTCACTCCCCAACAACTCAGAGCTACCGACCCGCAGGAACTGCTCGACCTGCTGAAGAACCTGCCGCAGTATGAGCATACCATCCTCTACTACGGACCGCTCGCAGAAAAGGAGTTAGCCGACGTGATGGCCGACAAGCACCAGGTGCCTGCCGAGCTGAAGGCCGTGCCCGAAGGCAAGCACTACACCATGCAGCCCACGCCGGAGAACGAGATCCTCATTGCTCCCTACGACGCTAAGAACATCTACATGCGCATGATACACAACGAGCAGCGCCCCTGGAATGCCGAGGAGGCTCCCGTACAGGCCCTGTTCAACGAGTACTATGGCGGCGGCATGAACACCGTGGTGTTCCAGGAGCTGCGCGAGACTCGCGGACTGGCCTACAACGCCTATGCCATGTACATGCAGCCACAGTATCAGGGTGAGCCGGAATTCTTCTTCACACACATCATCACCCAGAACGACAAGATGATGGACTGCGTGCGCCAGTTCAACGCCATCCTCGACACCATCCCACAGAGCAAGGCTGCATTCAAGGTGGCACGCAAGGCCCTGCGCAAGCGTCTACAGAGCCAGCGCACCACCAAGTTCGGACTTATCAACGCCTGGATAACGGCTCACGACCGTGGCATCGACTACGACCTGAACGAGGTCATCTACAATGCCCTGCCCAACCTGACACTGGAGGACATCGTGAAGTTCGAGCAGGAGCAGATGGCACGCAAGCCCTACCGCTACATCATCCTCGGCGACGAGAAAGAGCTGGATATGAAAGCCCTGCAGGATATCGGCCCCATCCGCCGACTCACCACAGAGGAAATCTTCGGCTACTAAGCCATCCCGTTAAAACATTCCGTGCTGTGCGGCCTGGCCCTTCGGGGCTCAACCGCACAGCACTTTTTTGTATACTCTGTGAAGAGGCCACTGAATTAGTTAGGCAGTACAAAATAACATTACTTCCTTAGTTTTTTCATTTTTGCCCAAATTATTGATTTTATCAATTTCGGGTTATGGGAGTCCCATTTGTTGCACCAAAACGCACAGCCACAGTAGGGACAGACCTTGTGTCTGTCCGCAAACGGAAAAAGTTACTTCTACAACTGCGGACAGACACAAGGTCTGTCCCTACAGTGGGCGTGCTTTAGCCTCTTGTAGTCTCTGTGTCCTCAGCGTCCTCTGTGTTTCAAAAAAGCGTTTCTAAAAGCGTTTTAAAAAGGGTGTTGAGTGATAGTCTACCTAACGCGAGCTGTACAATACAAAATTATTTCCTTGGATTTTTTCAATTTCTGGCAAATTATTAACTTGGATTATTTCAATTTTGGGTTATGGAGGTCCCATTTGTTGCACTAAAACGCACACCCACTGTAGGGACAGACCTTGTGTCTGTCCGCAAACGGAAAAAGTTACTTCTACTACTGCGGACAGACACAAGGTCTGTCCCTACGGCGGGCGTGCTTTAGCCTCTTGTGGTCTCTTTTATTCACACAACTTTAAAAGGTCCGCCATCGTCGAGGAACAAGCCGCATGGCACTCCCCTCCCATGTAGGGGAGGGGCAGGGGTGGGGTGACTAATTAATTCAGTGGCAGAAATGTATGGGAGGGGCAGAGATGGAGTGCCTAACTAATTCAGTGGCAGAAAGATATAGACCCCACCCCTAACCCCTCCCCTAGAAGGGAGGGGAAAGGCAGTTTATATTTCAACACAGAGGACACGGAACAGAGTATATGCATTTAGGACACGGAGACAGGCAAAGGCATCAAAGATGCTGCACAGAGCCTACCGGCGGAGCCAGCTCTGTGAAGAGGCTTTAGCCTCCTCTTGTCATCTCTTTTATCATTGTTATATAGCCTCTGTGTCCTCAGCGTCCTCTGTGTTTCAAAATCCTAATTCCTAACTCCTAACTCAGGACAACTCCTAACTTCTAATTCCTAACTCTTCTACCATATCTTGGGGCGCTCATCAGGAGCGACGTAGAGCTGGCCGGTGGGGGTGCCCCAATAGCCGCTTCCGCCGATGGGCGTGTAGTTGTTGTCCTTGTCGGGGGCGTACGCAATATTGTCACCCAGCACGAAATAGGTATCTTCATACCCTGTGCCGCTGTTCACTTCGCTGGCGAGCTTGTCCATATCAGCGGTATTATAGATGACGTAGGGGTCGTCCTCCGTACCGCTGCCGCCCCAAAGGCTTTTGTAGTAGTACTTGCCGTTGTAGGCTAGGCCGCAAGCATAGACGGTGATACCCGTGTAGTTGCCCGTGCCGTAGGTCGTTCCCTCTACGCCAAAGATGCTAGCGTCGGGCCTCTCAGTATCTTCCACTGCTAGCCATGCACCATCCTCGTCGGCGTTGGTGGCATCGTTCTCATTTCCTACGCCGCCCATTTCGTTACAGGTATGGAAGTTGTTGGACAGCACATTGCTGTTATAACCAGCGACAGCACCAATTCCCTGAGAGCCAGCAGGCACTTCGCCGATGGTTCCTGTAAAGAGGTTGTCGGACATTGTAGCGTAATTCTCACCAGCAATGCCTCCAACAAACTGAACACTTTCATTGCCGGTACTGATGACAGCGGCACTGGTGCATCCTAAGACTTGCCCATCATTTCTAGCAAGGATACCACCTGCACTTTTTTTAGAAACGCTGACGCTGACACTACTCTGCACATGACAATTCTCAATGGTACCACTGTTTTTTCCAGCGACAGGCGCGATATAATTCGTACCCGCAAAGCTGCAGTCACTGACCGACAGGTTCTTCAAGGTACCGCAGTTTACACCGAAAACGCCAATATCATCCTGATTGCCACCGTTAACACGGATACCGCTGATGGTGTGCCCCTGGCCGTCGAAAGTACCATAGAATATTTCTACTGGCGTGTAGTTGTTATCCTCGTCGGGGTCGTATGTGATGTCGTTGCCCAGCACGAAATAGGTATCTTCATACCCTGTGCCGCTGTTCACGTCGCTGGCGAGCTTGTCCATACCAGCGGTATTATAGATGACGTAGGGGTCGTCCTCCGTACCGCTGCCGCCCCAAAGGCTGAAGTAGTAGTACTTGTTGTCGTAGTAGAGGGCGTGCTCGTAGGCGGTGATACCCGTGTAGTTGCCCGTGCCGTAGGTCGTTCCCTCTTCGCCTGCCACGTCGGGCTTGGTGGTGTTGCTTACTGCAAACTGTGCGCCGTCCTCGTCGGTGTTAGTGGTGTTGTCTACATTTCCTACGCCACCCATGCTGCTACAAGTATGGAAGTTGTTGGTCAGCGTGCCATTCTCTGAACCATTATTACCAGTGATGGCACCAATGGCAAAACCAGCAGTTTCGACGCTGATGGTTCCCGTAAAGAGATTGTCAGCCAGTAAACCATAATTATCACCTGTAATACCGCCTAAGTATGTAAAGTTTTCAACTGTGCTATTGATGGTAGCGGCACTGGTGCAACCTGAAACAGAACCACTATTATCAGCTGCAACGCCGCCAACAGTACTTTCACCAGCGACAAAGACGTCGGCCTCCACATGGCAGTTCTCAATGGAACCGACATTATGTCCGACAACAGTTCCGACAACAGTTCCTACTAAATCACTACCTGCAAAGTAGCAGTCACTGACCGTCAGGTTCTTCACCGTACCTTCATTATTTCCGAAAAGGCCTACATTTTCATTGTTACCACTGATGCGGATGCCGCTGATAGTATTGCCCTGACCATCGAAGGTGCCACGGAACGGATAGCCGCTTCCGCCGATGGGCGTGTAGTTGTTCGCCTTGTTGGGGTCGTAGGCGATGTCGGCACCCAGTTTGAAGTATGTGTCCTGATAGCTGTTGCCAGCGTTCACCTCCTGAGCCAGCAGGTCGAGCTGGCAGGGATAGATGATGACGTAAGGGGATGCCTGGGTGCCGCTACCCGTCATTGGGGCGGCCATGATGCCTGGCGATACGGTGACAGGGTCGGTGATGAAATTCATCGAGTAGGTGCCGTTGCCGTTGTCGGTCAGCGCACGACCAACATTGTCAACGTAGGCAAAGACGTAGGTCTCTGGTACCGTCTTGTCACCGCTGTACTGGATGACGAGGTTGACGGTCTCGGAGATGCCGGCATAGAACTTGCCATTGTACTTCACGCCGTTGTTGCCGTCATAGGTAGTGATGCCACTGACATTGTAGGTCGTGGACGTTCCCGACAGGGCGAGAGTCACGCCATTGGCACCGCTGATGGCTACCGCCTTGCGAGCGCCGTACTCATCAACGTTTTCTACGCCACTGGAGGTATAGTAGTTATTGACAAGATTTGAAGGTCCACTTATTTTGCCAGTGATGGCCCCCCCTTGACCATACGCGTTGATGGTGGTTCCGGTATAGAGGTTGTTCTTGAGAGTTCCATTGTTCTCACCAGTGATGCCGCCAAAACACCAATCATTGCCCGTATAGCCATTGCGGCTCACCGTGGCGGCACTGAGGCAACCCTCAATGGTGCCCATGTTCTTGCCTGCAATGCCGCCGATAGTATACTGGTCATAATTGCTACCAACTTTGACATTGACCGAGCTCTCCACGCTACAGTTAAGAATACTTCCGCAGTTAAAACCTGCGATACTGCCTACCCTGCCACAGCCAGTGATGGTGCTGTTGGAGAGAACAATATTCTCCACCTTGCCACCAGAGATATAGCCAAAGAGTCCGACGTTGGTATATTCTTCGGTATTATTAGTGTAACTAATGCCGCTGATGGTCTTGCCGTCGCCGTTGAAGTTACCTTGGAAGGAGTACTGATAGTTACCTATAGGCGAGAAGGTTTTGCTGGTCATGTCGATGTTACCACCCAGTTTGAAGTAGTTACCATTATAGGTGAAGCCGGAGTTCACTTTATTGGCCAGCTTTATGAGATCCTCGGGGGTAAGGATGATGTACGGGTCGGTGACGGAGCCACTGCTTAGCGTCCACCAGTCGGGCCGGTCTGAAATAACAACATGCTCAGTGATGACATCAGACTTACCGCCATAAGTGTTCCCTTCGGCGTAGTACTGCACGTCATAACTGCCGGGGTCGGTAGCTTTCAGCTTAGAGATCTCGGTCTCCCAACTGCCCCAACTGCCCGACTTGCCCATACGATATTTCATGGTGCCGCTAGAGATGGAGGCAGCCGTCTTAATGAGCTGCTGTGGCTGGCCGTTGTACACCAGGCCGGAAGCCATCACGGGGTCTTTCGACGGGCGGTTGGTCTTCGTCATGGTTTTGAAGTGCATATAGACATCGGCGCCGTTGCTAATACCACGGTTCAGGTCTATTTTGTCCTCATGAAGATTACCGTTGGTGTAATAGCAGTTGATGGCACCATCCTTGGTAGAATTGATGGTGATACTATAGGCAGCCCGCATATCGCTGAAGTTGGCCTTGGTGTAGTATAAGGAACTGTTACTAAATTATTTTTACGTTTGTGGCTTGATGATATAGTTCCATTCTCCATGGAAACCTAACCTCTCAATGTTAATTGCGTCAAACTCTTCGTCTGTCACTTTTATCCCCGTTTGGTATTCCGTGTCA